>JBEBGB010000583.1:0-3525 GCA_040081675.1 Vicinamibacterales bacterium | reverse complement strand
TCGACGATGCCCATGATTTGTGCGAGCAGCGGCACAGATTCGCCTGCGAGTCCGTCCGGATAGCCGCTGCCATCGAGACGTTCGTGATGATGACGCACGATCGGCCGCACATGCTTCAGCAGGCGAAGCTCGGCGCACAGTCGGTCACCAATCAGCGTGTGACCTTTCATGAGCTCGTATTCGTCCGTGGTGAGTCGGCCGCCTTTCAGCAGGATGCGATCGGGAATGCCTACCTTGCCGACGTCATGCAGGTAGCCGCCCACGCGCAGCGTGTCGAGGTCGTCCTCGGATAACCCGAGCCGCTCGCCGAGTGCGGTCGCATATTGCGCTAAACGCTGACAGTGACCCTCGGTCGCCCGGTCACGCGCTTCTATCGTCATGGCGAGGCTGATGATGACCGACTCCGCGGAGTCGAGCGCGTCGGTGTACCGCTTGAGTCGCAGCAGGGACGCGACACGCGCGCGCATCTCGCGCACGACGATCGGCTTGCACATGAAGTCGTCGGCTCCCGACTGAAGGCCCCGGATGCGACAATCGACGTCGGTCAGCCCGGTCACGAGCACGATGGGCACGAGGCGCGTCTCGGGATCGCCCTTGAGGCGACGACACACTTCGTAACCGTCGACCTTCGGCATCAGGATGTCGAGCAGGATCAGGTCGGGCCGTGCGCGCGAGACTGCGGCCAGTGCTTCTTCACCGTCGCACGCCAGCGTGACGCGGTAGCCCTCGTCAGCCAGCAGCGCTTCGAGCATCTGCCGGTTGGCTGCCAGATCGTCGACGACCAGAATGTGCGGAGTCTGTTCGTCAGACTCGAGCGCCCGTGGCACAGGTCCGCGGGCGTCTCCGGAGGAACTCACGGACGGAGTATCGGCCGTTCGCATCCGGAGGTTGAGGGCGAGTTTCGAGCTGGATTGAGGTAGGATCACGGACCGAAACGCGCTCGCGCCCTGTTGAAGAGGCTGGGCGTTGACGGAGAGGACCGAGGAATGAGAACGACCAGCCGCTCGACCCACTGCGCGTCGCGCCTGCACGGCCCCGTTCTGTGCGCGGCGCTGCTTGCCGTTGCACTGGGATTCGCCGACGGCCACCTTCGCGCCCAGGCTCAGTACGACCCAACGAAAGTCCCGAGCTTCGAAGGAATCTGGGACGGGACGACCCGCGCACATCCGGTCAACAGCGAGACCGTGCCGTGGGGCAAGGACAACTTCCCTGAACTGAACGAGCGCGCCAAGGCCTTTCAGAGAATCTTCGACGAGGCGCTTGCGCCCAAGTACGACTGCCAGCCAGCGTCATCGCCGGCGATCCAGTTCGACCCCTACTCGATGCAGGTCCTGCAGTGGCCCGACCGGGTCATCTTCCGCTACGAGAAAGATGACCAGATTCGTACGGTGTGGCTCGATGGCCGGAAGCCGACGATCTACGACTGGGGCATTCAGGGTTTCTCGACCGGTCGGTACGAGGGCGACGCACTCATCGTAGACACCGACCACTTCGTGTTCGACATCACGGGGTTCGACGACTACAACGGCATTCCCTCATCGCAATTGAAGAAGGTGCATGAACGCTACTGGCGCGAGGGACAGGAGCTGAAGGCTACGGTGACTGTCGAAGATCCGATGTTCCTCAAGAAGCCCACCGGGTACACGATGCGGTGGCTGCCACAGCGGCCCGGGTATAAGCTGTCCCCATGGGACTGCGACCCGGAGGCGTCCCGCGCACCGGTCAAAATGATGCCCCAGAAGTACAAGGACTGACGGTTTACAGTCGTTCGATTGTCGGTCTTGGTCCCGACGTCGAGCAAGGAAGACACTATGAGTATTCGACGCTGGATCGCGGTGGCATCTGTAGCAGTTATCGGCCTCGTGGCGCTGACAGGCGTCCCCGCAGGCGCGCACCATTCGGCGACGCCGTTCTACGACGCGACGAAAAGCGTGGAAGCGCAAGGAACCGTCACGCGGTTTCTCTTCAAGAACCCCCATTCGTTCCTCTACTTCGAAGCAGCCGACGCCAAGGGACAGAAGGCGGAGTGGCAGATCGAGCTCGGTCCCGCCGCGTCGTTGACGCGGACCGGGTGGACGCCCGAGACGCTGAAGCCAGGCACGCTCATCAAAGCCACCGGACAGCCATCGCGCGCCGAAGGCTCGCACGGCATGTGCTGCGCGAAGATCACGAGGCCTGACGGCAGCCCGATCGTTGCCGGCGGACGCGTGACCGAAGAGCAGCAGCCACCCCGGTAGACCTCGCCAGACCCGTCGGTGACACCTGTGATGGCCTGGATCGAGGCGACCGCGCTCGCCACGTGGGTGAGACAGTCTCCCTCGCTCTGGGCCTACCCCACCGTTCTCACTCTTCACACCCTCGGACTCGGCATCGTCGTCGGCGCCAGTACGATTGTCGACCTTCGGCTTCTCGGCTACGCGCGTCGTATTCGACTTGCGTCACTGGTGCCGCTGTTCCCCCTCATGGCCGCGGCCTTCGCACTGAATGCGGCGACGGGCATCATGCTGTTCATGGCCGACGCCACGACGAAGTCGAAGCAGCCGGTGTTCTACGTCAAGCTGTTGCTGATCTTCGCCGCCTTGTGGTGCACGCTGCAGCTGCGTCGGGTCGTCGGCACGAACAACGGCCGAGACGACGATACCGTTCCTGCGCGAGCGCATCGGCTGGCCTGGATCACGCTGCTGCTCTGGGTTGGCGCAATCACGGCCGGCCGGCTCATGGCCTACCTGTGACGGTCCGACTAGGATGATGGACACGTTCGTCAGCTGGCTGCAGACCACCGCGCTCTCGCACGCCATCGTGTCGTCTCTGTGGGTGTGGCCCGCCGCCGAATCCGCCCATTTCGTTGGTCTCGCTCTTGTCATCGGCACTGTCGGCTTCTTCGACCTGCGACTGGCCGGCGCTTTCAAGAGCGTACCCGTAAGCGCAGCGCGCGATCTCATGCCGTTCGCGCTCCTCGGATTTGCCGTGAATGGGCTGACCGGCCTCATCTTTCTCATTGGCCATCCCGAGCAGTACGCGCACAACGTCGCGTGGTGGTGGAAGGTCGCCTGTCTGGCCCTCGCCGGACTGAACGCAGTAGTCTTCGAGCTCACCATAGGCAAGCGCACCGTGCAACTTGGTGCTGGCGGTGACACACCGGTCGCGGCAAAAGCCATCGGCGTCATTTCCATCCTCGCCTGGTTCGGCGTGCTGTTCTGGGGGCGGATGCTGCCCTTCATCGGCAACGCCTACTAGTGACCTGTCACTAGAACCACAGCCCAGCGGCGGGACGACCTCGACTTTCGCGGCCTTCAGCCCTCATCTTTTCGTCCGAGCAGCCGATTACTTCGCCGGAGATGGGACCGACCTGTCCACTCTCGCCTTGGCGCTTGATTCGGCAGTGACTGATTCTGAACGTCTGGGGCACGCAGCAAGCCCCCTTGCGACGACGGCGCCTGGCGCATCTCCGCTACGAATTCTTCTCGTCGAAGACGCCGCGGATAATCGCGAGGTGATTGCGATGTTCCTCGAGGGTGGGCGATA
>JBEBGB010000582.1:0-3527 GCA_040081675.1 Vicinamibacterales bacterium | reverse complement strand
ACGAGATAAAGTCCACTCGGAAGCTGCTCGGTCACCACGCCTGCCACGACTGCCATCAGTTCAGCGCGGCTCGACGCCTCGACTTACGTTCTCGCGCCCACCGGCACGTCGCGCGCCGTCAGAATCCACGGACCGTCGGCCGTCACCGCCACCGTGTGCTCGAAGTGCGCCGACAAACTCCGGTCGCGCGTGACTGCCGTCCAGCCGTCCGACAGCACTTTCACTGCGGCCTTGCCCGCGTTCACCATCGGCTCGATGGCCAGCACCATGCCTTCGGCCAGACGCTGCCCGCGGCCCGGATCCCCGTAGTTCGGAATCTGCGGATCCTCGTGCATCTGCTGCCCGATGCCGTGGCCCACGAACTCTCGCACGATAGAGAACCCGTGCGCCTCGACGTGACGCTGAACCGCGTGCCCGATGTCTGACACGCGCCCGCCCGGCTTCACCACTTCAATCGCCTTGTAGAGCGACTCCTCGGTGACTCGCAGCAGTCGGGCAGCCTCTTCCGTAATCGGACCAACCGCCAGCGTCACCGCCGAATCGCCGAAGTACCCGTTCAGTGCAGCGCCAACGTCGATCGAAATGACGTCGCCCGCCTGCAACACGCGCCGGCCAGACGGGATCCCGTGGATCACCTCGTCGTTCACCGATGCGCAAATGGTGGCCGGGTATCCGTGATACCCCTTGAACGCCGGGGTCGCCCCCGCGTCCAGGATCAAACCCTCCGCAACCGCGTCGAGATCGGCCGTCGTCACGCCTGGAGCCACCGTTGCTGTCAGAGCGGTCAGCACCTGGCCAACCAGCTTGCCGGCAGCGCGCATCTTCTCGAGCTCCGCGGACGAACGACACACAATCACCGACTGACTCCGCCTCCGGCCTCGTGGGCCTCTGAGACCGCCGCGCTGAGCGCCGCCGCCACCTGTTCCGGCCCCTGGGCGCCGTCAACCGCGCGAAAGGTCGGTCGGGCGCGATAGTAGTCGACCAGCGGCTGCGTGTTGCGGTGGTACACCTTCAATCGCTCCAGAACCACCGCTTCCGTATCGTCGGCCCGTTGCTTCAGACTGCCCCCGCACTTTGCGCAGCGAGTCGTGGCCATCTGCGACAACTCGACCCCTTCAGCATTGGACCCGCAGTCCTGACAGATGACGCGCGACACCAGGCGCCGCACGAGTTCCGCCTCAGACACCGCGATGTCAATCACGATGAGCGCGTCGCGACCGGCCATGAGCCCGTCCAGCGATTCGGCCTGCGCCACGGTCCTCGGGAAACCGTCGAGGATGAAGCCGCTCTTCGCATCGTCGCGATTCAGCCGCTCCTTGACGATCCCCACCATCACCTCGTCGCTCACGAGTTCGCCGCGATCCATGATCGCTTTGGCTCGGAGCCCAATCTCGGTGCCGGCCTTCACGGCGTCACGGAGCATGTCTCCGGTCGAGATCTTCGGGATCCCGTTGAGCGCCGCAAATCGCTCGGCTTGCGTTCCCTTCCCGGCGCCCGGTGGTCCGAGCATGATCAGGTTCAGCGCCATCGTTGTCTCGCACCCGCGAGTGTCGTCACCTGCCAGCGGCGGGCGCGCGACACGCGGCGTCTCCGACACATCGTCTGTTACGCGCGACGTCCTCGAATGCGCGTCTTCTTCATGAATCCATCGTAGTGCCGCATGATCAACTGGCTTTCAATCTGCTGCACGGTGTCCATCGCCACGCCGACGACAATCAGCAGCGACGTGCCGCCGAAGTAGAACTGCACACCCAGGCCTTCGGTGATGAACCGCGGCATCGCGGCATCCAGCCAGCCACCGATGAACGGAATCGGTTCCACCTTGAATCCGCTCAACAGGAACTGCGGCAGGATCGCAATCAGCGAGAGGTAGACCGCTCCCGCCAGCGTGATGCGCGCCAGAATCGTGTCGATATGCTCCGCGGTCCGCTTACCAGGACGAATGCCGGGAATGAAGCCGCCGTACTTGCGCATGTTCTCGGCCACGTCATCCGGGTTGAAGATGATCGCGGTGTAGAAGTACGCGAAGAAGACGATGCCCGCGACAAACAGCAGGTTGTAGAGCGGCATCCCGAGCCCCAGCTGCGTCACCAGGCTGTCGGCGTACCGGTTGCCCTGGAACATCTGCGCGAAGGTTGCCGGGAACGCCAGAATCGACGAGGCGAAGATCACCGGAATGACGCCGCCCGTGTTCACCTTGAGCGGAATGTGCGTGCTCGACCCGCCGTACATCCGGCGACCCACGACGCGCTTGGCGTACTGCACGGTGACACGGCGATGGCCGCGCTCCACGAAGATGATCGCGGCAATTACGAGCGCCATCACGACGAGCAGGATCAACATCGACAGCAGCCCGAGTTGGCCGGTCCGAATCTGATCGAGCGTCTGGATGACCGCGCGCGGGAAGCCGACGACGATGCCCGAGAAAATGACGAGCGACATCCCGTTGCCGATGCCGCGTTCGGTGATCTGTTCACCGAGCCACATGATGAAGCACGTGCCTGTCGACAGCGTCAGAATCGTCATGAGGCGGAACGCGAAACCCGGGTTGTAGACCAGCGGCAAACCGCCCGTCACGTTGGTCTGCCGTTCGAGGAAGATCGCGATGCCGGCCGCCTGCACGATGGCGAGCACGATCGTGCCGTAGCGCGTGTACTGGGTAATTTTGCGACGCCCGAGTTCGCCTTCCTTCGACAGCTTCTCGAGGTACGGCCACACCACGGTGAGCAGCTGCAGAATGATCGACGCGCTGATATACGGCATGATGCCGAGCGCGAAGATCGTGACCCTCGACAGGTTCCCACCCGAGAACATGTCGTACAGGCCGAACATCTGGTTCTGCATCTGCTGCGCGAGTTCAGCCAGCGCGGCCGCATTCACGCCCGGCGTCGGGATGTGATGCCCGATCCGGTAAACGCCCAGCATGCCGAGTGTAAAGAGCACTCGGTTGCGCAGGTCCGAAACGGCGAAGATGTTCTTGAGGCTGTTTTCCATGACAGAGTCCTGGTGGGACGCTCCCACCGCCGTGCTATGCGACCGCCTCCGCCTGACCACCAGCCGCGGCAATCTTCTCCGCAGCTTTTCCGCTGAACTTGTGCACGCGCACCGTCAGCGCCTTGCTCACCTCGCCACGCGCGAGAACCTTGATGGGGCTGTTGCCAGTCACGAGACCGGCAGCCACCAGTGTTTCCGGCGTCACCACCGTCCCGGCTTCGAACCGCTCGCCCAGTGTGTCGAGGTTCACCACCTCGTACTCGACGCGGAACGGATTGTGGAAACCACGCTTCGGAACGCGCCGGTGCAGCGGCATCTGGCCGCCCTCGAACCCGCGCTTGAACGTGAAGCCCGAACGCGACTTCGCGCCCTTGTGGCCGCGGCCCGCCGTGTGACCGTTACCAGACCCCTGGCCACGCCCGACACGCTTCTTCGAATGCTTCGCGCCCTTTGGGGGACGCAGATTATCAAGACCCATAACTGATCATCCTAATTGGCGATCTGGCGACTTGGTGATTTGGGGAGTTCAATTA
>JBEBGB010000581.1:0-3530 GCA_040081675.1 Vicinamibacterales bacterium | reverse complement strand
GCCCGTACGCCATTCACAGCGGTTGCCACGACGGTTTCTGTTGACTGGACGTGACCCGAGGCCTATCGTCACGCGATTAGCCCTGCGGGTCCTGCCGCGCCAAGCGACCGCTCTGCGCGGGTCGTCGAGTCTCTCGAAGGAGGCGATACATGTCGTTAGAGATCGATCGGCGAGCGTTCATCGCAAGTCTCGGCGGATCCGCGGTGGTGAGTCGCATGAGCCACGAGGCGCGGGCGGATGCACTCGAAGATTACTCCATCCGCAAATTGGACGACGCCGTGGCCTATGCCCAGGGCGGGCAGAACGCCCAGGCGCCCGAGCGCTTTCCCACGGTCGCGGAAATCGAAGCGAAGATCGATGGCAGCGCCAGCCGCCGCGGTGTGGGCAACCTGTTCCTCGGCACGCAAAGCCGGGCGATCAGCCGACTCGAACCCATGCCAAAACGACCGACACTGATCGACTTCTTCAACCTGCGGTTCAAGACCGCAGGTGCTTACAATCACGTGCTTCAGAGCGCCACGCGGGCGATGAAGACTGGAATGACCGAGGAAGTGATTCTGGCCTGTCTGCTGCACGACGTCGTTCAGTCGCTCATCAAGGTGGACCACGGATGGTGGGGGGCGCAGATGTTCGAGCCCTACATTCCCGAGAAGAGCACGTTCGGTGTCCGCTATCACCAGGCCCTGCGCTTCTATGCAGACGAGGCAAACGGCTACGAGTACCCAGACTTGTATCGCCGCCTCTATGGTGTCGACTACACACCGGAGCCGTACATCGAGCAGACCTACACGATGGTGCGGAAGCACAAGTTGTACATGGAGGCGCGGATGGTGACGGTCAACGACCTGTACGCGTTCGATCCGAATGCGGTCGTGTCGATGGACCCCTTCATCGACATCATCGGGCGTCACTTCAAGCAACCGAAGGAAGGACTCGGCTTCGACAACAGCCCGGTTGCGCACATGTGGCGCAGCATCGCCTTTCCCGATCACCCTCTGTGAGATCGTCAGGCGGGAGTGGGCCGCGTGTCCGCTCCCGTCCGGCTCCGACGTGTTAGTTCGTTCCGACCGCCGACTTCGCCCATCCGATGTCTTCGGGCACCCAGTCTGCGAAGCCGAACGCGCCGAAGTTCACCAGATTTGATTTGGTAACAACGATCTCCGGGCGCTGATAGAGCGTGAGCGAGTGCACCTCCTGCCAGAGCAGCGCATCGAGGTGATTGGCAATCTCACGAGCCTTTGTGCGATCGAGCTCCTGGTTTGCGGCGTCGAACAGCTGATCGATTTCAGGCGTGCCGATCCGCGCGTAGTTCTGCTGGATGTCCATCTCGCCCGCCGCGTTCTTCGTGGGCATGGCGTACAGCGACCTGGCCGAACTCATGGGATACGGCGTGCCCATCCACGAGAAGACGGTGAAGTCGAACTGTCCTGGCGTGATGTACTTGGCGAAGAAGTCCGGACTCGGTACCGTGTTGAGGATGAGGCGCACGCCCACCTGAGTGAGCATGTTCTGCATCAGCTCCGTTTCCTGTTTCGACGTGTTCACTGCGCTCGGAATGACCGCGATAATCTCCAGCGGCTTGCCGTCCATCTTCCGGACGTTGCCGTCCATCTTCCATCCAGCCTCGTCCAGCAGTTGCTTTGCGCGCTCGGGATTGTAGGTGCCGACCTCACCAGAGTTGTCGCGGTATCCATCCTGGTTCGTCATGAAAACGTGATTCCCCAGCGGATCGGCTCGCATGCCAAGCGGCGCAAGCAGGGCGCGTGCAATGGCCGGGCGGCTGATGGCCATCGCCAGTGCCTGGCGCACTCGCACATCTCGCAGATTCGGGCTGGTGCCGTTGATGGTCAAGTGCCTGAAGTTCGGCCCTCCCGCGATGCGGACGTCGGTGCCTTCGATGTCCTTGGCGCGGTTGAACTTGTTGACGTCTGGCCCCACATCCATCGCGTCGATCTCGCCGTTGGCGAGCGCGTCGATTTGCGCATCGGGATCGATGACGCGATAGACGATGCGATCGAGCTTGGCTGGGTTGCCCCACCATCGTTCGTTGCGCACCAGCGTGACTGTCTTGCTGGTGGCGTCGATGCTTTCCATCTTGAAAGGTCCGCCACTCGTCAACGGCCGGTCTTTCCAACCCTCGTTGAAGATCTGCGGGTCGCGATTGGTCGAGGCCGGATAGATCTGGCTGAACACCCCTGGCCAGTCGGCGTAGGGCTTGGCGAAAGTGACCAGAACCTCGCGGTCATCCTTTCCGCGTTGCACGCTCTCGATCGCTTCCCATCCGCTTGACGACGCAATCTGGTACCGCTTGTCCGTACCGTTGTTGGCTCGCCACTGCCAGTGGAAATCTTCCCAGGTGATCGGCGTGCCGTCGTACCAGGCCGCCTTCGGATTGATCTCGAAGGTCACCAGTTGCTTTGGCGTTTGCGTGACCGTCGGTTCGGACGCCAGCAGATCCCGGCTCCAGACCGGATTGCCAGCCCCGTCAGCGAAGTACGCCGAGGGCGTCAGCACCCTGCTGACGTCGGACGTCGCTACTTCCGTTCCATCAAGCTGGTGGTAGTTGAAGTTGACGGGCATGTTGTCCGTCGTCCACGTGAACGTCCCACCATCCCGCACCTGGTCGCGGGGCATGGTTTTGACTTGATTCTGCCGCGAAGATTGAGGGGTCTGTGGTCCTGACGAACTGTCTGCACGCCCGGTGCATGCGGTCACCATCGTCATGAGCATCGCGGCGAGGAGCAGATGGCTGCCCACTACCACGCTCGACGCGAATCTCGACGCATTCATGTCGTTCACCTCATTCCCCTCATCACAAGACCGACGTCGCAACTGCCCAATGGCACGCGTCGAGATGGTCGGTGCCGCCCGTTCGGTTGGCGAGTGCGGGTGCTTCACTCGTGCATCGACGGCGCTGCGCATCGTCCAGTTCGCTCGAAAATCTCTGACAACGGGTTCGAAACCGGCAACCAGACGGTGGATTCGCAGGGCTGGGCAGATCGCCCTGCAAGACGATACGGCGACGTTGCCGTTCCTTGCGAGGGTCGGGCAGTGGAATCGCCGAGAGCAGCGCCTGCGTGTAGGGATGCGCCGGCCGTTCGAAGACTTCCTGCACGTTTCCGATTTCGGCGATCCGTCCGAGGTACATGACAGCCACGCGATCGGCAATGTAGCGCACTACTGCCAGGTCGTGCGCGACGAACAGGTACGACAGACCGAGTTGCGCGCGCAGGCGTTCGAGCAGGTTGATGACGCCGGCGCGAACCGAGACGTCGAGCGCCGACACCGGTTCGTCCAGCACCAATACCTTGGGCTCGAGCGCGAGGGCGCGCGCGATACCGATGCGTTGTCGCTGACCCCCTGAGAACGCCTGTGGGTACCGGTTGACGTGTTCCGGTCGCAGCCCGACGAGTTCGAGCAACTGAACGATCCGCGCCGACACCTCGTTCGCAGGCACGCCATGCGCGCGCAGCGGTTCGGCAAGGATGTCGCCGATGGGCAGGCGGGGATCCAGCGACGCCATGGGGTCC
>JBEBGB010000580.1:0-3532 GCA_040081675.1 Vicinamibacterales bacterium | reverse complement strand
CGCGTTGGCCCCGTGCTTGGCCAACAGCGCCAGCGTGTCGTCTATGCTCGCCGGCTGGAACAACTCGAACGCCGGCATCATGTCGCGAATCACGGCCATTTCAATGCTCCTTGAATTTGGCGATCTGGCAATTTGGGGATCTGGTGACTGCAGTCCGCGAGCAGCGGCTGTTTAGCAACTCACCTGTGCACCAATTCACCAGATCACCAATTCATCAATTCACCAAATGATTAGATGTTCGCAGTCAGCAGTTCGTGCGCCGGGTGTCCGGCTTCGAGCGCGGCCAGGATGATGTCCGCCTGCACAGGCATGCGACGGAACGCGTTATCTCCAATGGCCGCCGCGAGCGCATTCAGCACGGCGGTGCACCCTGCACCGACCGGGGGTTCACCGATACCTCGGGCGCCCACGGGTGTTTCCGGGTCTGGAATGTCGAGTGCAGCCCACTCGAACTTCAGCGGGGCGTCGAGAATCGTCGGCGGCTTGCTGTAGTGGAAACGCTTGGCCAGCGGTACTCCGTAGTGCTGGTCGTAGACCCACTTCTGCGAGATGGCGTGCCCGATGCCGAGCATCGACCCACCGAAGGTCTGACCGCGCAGACTGCGTGGATTGATGACCGTGCCGACGTCTGCGACGGCGGCGTACTCGAGGATCTCGTACTTGCCGGTTTCCACGTCGACTTCGACCTCGGCAAAGCCCACGACATAGGACCGCGTCTGGCCATCGCGCTTGTAGTCGTCCTTCGCAGCGACAACAAGACCCTGACCTGCCAGGTTCTTGACCGAGGTCTTCGTCCAGGCGTTCACGCTCTCGGGCGGCTCGTGACCGTCGTACTGGCCGCCGAGTTCAATGGCCTTCTGAGCGATTTGCGCAAACGTGAGCGTGCCGCCGGGGCCGTTCACCTTGCCGTCGGCCACCTTGTAGGCCGCCGGACTCCCACCCTTCGCCTTCGCCGCAACCTCTTGAATCATGGCGATAGCACGGGTGCCTACTGCATGCGCTGCGCGAGTCATGGCATGCGTGGTCTGACTGCCACCCGATGCGCAGGTCCACGGCAGGTTCTTGCTGGTGTTGCCCCAGACCACTTCGCATTGATCCCAGGACACGCCAATCAGTTCGGCGGCGACGCGGTGCACGTCCATGATCGCGTGCGTCCCGAGGTTGCCAATACCCGACTGGAACTGCACCTTGCCGTCCGGACGGATGATCAGCAGGCCATCGAAGCCCACCGAACCGGCTGAGTAGGTGCTCACGCCCACGCCGGAACCGCGGACCTTGGTTCCCACGCGCTTGCCGCTGCGCGCCTTCTTCTCTTCCCAGTTGAAGATTTCCGCGCCCTTATCGAGCGCTTCCTTCACGAAGGCGCTGGTCGTGTACTGGCGCTGGCCGCGAGCATTGGCCGCACCAAAGACGGCCTTGCCGACCGGTGCATTGATGCGGTGAATCGCGACCTCGTCGATGCCGAGCTTTCGGGCGGCCTCGGCCAGGACGGGCTCGAGGATCGCCTGCCCCTGCATACCGCCTGGCGCACGCTGCGCACCGCGAGGCGGTGTGTTGGTGAGCACGTTCACGCCGCGCCACCGCATCGCCTTCGGCTGATACGACAGAGAGATGACATCGCCAGCCGACCGGCCGTCGCCCACCTGATCGAAGGGACCGTTCTCGGTCACCACGAACAGATCGACAGCGAGGAGTCGGCCTTCCTTGTCGAAGCCGGCCTTCACGCGCGAGTGCAACGCGGGGCGCGCACGACCGATGTAGTGCTCGTCTTCGCGCGTGATGCGCATCATGACCGGCGCGTTGGCCTTCTTCGACAGCAGCGCGGGAATGGCCATGGCGATATTGCCAGGGATTCGGCTGCCGAAGCCACCGCCCGTGTACTCGCTGATGAGGACCACGTCCTTCTGTTCGATTCCGACCCAGCGCGCAATGTTGGGAACCGTCTGCACGGTGCTCTGAGTGCCCCCGTGGAGGAACAGCTTGCCGTTCTGCCAGTAGGCCATCGTCGAGCGAGGCTCGAGCACCTGGTGACTGGTGTTGTTACCGACCCACGTGCGATCGATGACCAGCGCAGCATCCTTGAAGCCTGCTTCGATGTCGCCGACCACCCATTCGTCCGCGGCCTTGCCCATGGGCATCTGGTCTGGTCCGGCAGCCGCAAAGTCGGCTTCCGTCCATTTCAGTGTCACCACCTCGGGCCTCGGCGGCGGCGCCGGTGCGCCACCGGCCTGGGGCGCCTGTCCGGCGGCTGGTGCCGGGGGACGCATCCAGACGTTGCCCTGCGTGCGTGCATTCGCTCCACCGGGTCGCAGGCTCTCAATGGGATCCACGGAGAACGGCAGCGGCTCGTACTCGATCTGAATCTTCTCGATGGCTTCGGCCGCCGTGATTTCGTCAACCGCGGCGAGTGCGAGAATCGGCTCGCCGTGGTACATCGGCTCCATCGTCAAGCCGCGCTCGGTGAGCGTGCTCGCATTGATGCCTTCGCCAAGCGAGGCACCCGCTACCGGTGACGGGAGGTCTTCGACTGTGAGGATGGCCTTGACGCCAGGCATCTTCAACGCTTCGCTCGTGTCGATGCTCAACACGCGCGCGTGCGGCATCGGGCTGAGGAGCAGCTTCGCCCACAGCATGCCGTCGGCGCGAAAGTCTTCCGCGTACTTGGCCTTGCCTGTGACCTTCGCGACGAGGTCGGGAGTGGTGTAGTTCTGACCGATCAGTTTCTGATCCGCCACCGTTACGCCCCCCGCAGGTGCTCAGCACCACGCATCAACGCGGTGAGGATCTTGTCGTAATCCTGGCAGCGGCACAGATTGCCCGACACGCCGTGCGCCAGTTGCTCGCGCGACGGATTGGCGTTCGTCTTCAAGTACCCCACAGCCGACATCACAAAGCCCGGCATGCAGAACGCGCACTGGAAGCCCTGCTCGTCGACCACACCCTGCTGCACCGGGTGGAGTGTGCCGTCGGCGGATGCCAGACCTTCGATGGTCACGATCTTCTTCGTGCGCACCGTGTGCGTCAGCACCGAGCACGCATAGTGCGGCACATCGTCAATCAGCACGGTGCACGCGCCGCATTCCGCGCGGTCGCATCCCAGCTTGGTGCCCGTCAGCCCCAGCTTGTACCGCAGCGTCTGCGCCAGCGTCTCCTGCTTCAGCACATCCACCCGGCGATCCTGTCCGTTCACGGACAGCGAGATCAGCCGATCCGCGCTTCCCGGAGCCGACTCGGTCTGGCCCAGCGCGTTGGTGCGAAACAAATAGCTCGCCGACGACACCGCTGCGCCTGCGGCAATGACACCCTTGATGAAATTGCGCCTCGCGGGGTTGTTCGGAGTCTCTTCAATGATGTGCTTCTCGTCCATACCAGACACCTCTTGAGCTCTGGGCCCACAGATAGTTGAGAAAAGTTAACCCCTCTCGGTCGCGGATTCAACTTGTTTCGGCAGGAATCGCGCGACTGCGGCGCGACGTTCGGAGCCCGCGCGCGAAAGGGTGACTCGGGTCACCCTCTTCGCGCAGGTCGAAGA
>JBEBGB010000087.1:0-13219 GCA_040081675.1 Vicinamibacterales bacterium | reverse complement strand
TGGGCATCGGCAATTTCCTTGAGCACAGCCTTGAGGCGCTCTTCGAATTCGCCGCGATACTTCGCACCGGCGATGAGTGCGCCCATGTCGAGGGCCACGATACGCTTGTTCTTGAGACCTTCGGGCACGTCACCGCGAATGATGCGACCGGCCAGACCCTCGACGATCGCCGTCTTGCCGACGCCGGGCTCGCCGATGAGCACCGGGTTGTTCTTCGTGCGGCGGGACAGCACCTGGATCACACGACGGATCTCTTCGTCGCGGCCAATCACGGGATCCAGCTTGCCCTTGCGCGCCAGCTCGGTCAGGTCGCGTCCGTAGCGTTCGAGCGCCTGGTAGGTACCCTCGGGGTTCTCGGTGGTCACGCGCGCAGACCCGCGGACGCTGGTGAGCGCCTGGAAGATCTTGTCGCGTGTGAGGCCGAGGCTCTTCAGGTACTGCGCGGCGGGGGAGCGGCCACTCTCGTCGGCAACGCCGACGAAGAGGTGCTCCGTGCTCACGAACTCGTCTTTCAGGCGGTCGGCCTCAGCCTGCGCCTGGTCGGTGACCAGCTTGAGACGGGGCGACAGCCCCGGTTGCGCGCCGCCGTACGCTGATGGCAGCTTGGTCAGCAGATCGCGGACGCCGCGGCCGGCGACGGCCGGATCCACGTCCAATTTGCGAAGCAGGCCGGGCACGACGCCCTCGCGCTGCTCGATGAGTGCGGCGAGCAGATGTTCTGGCTCGACCTGTGGGTTGTTGCCGCTTTGCGCCAGCGCGATCGCGGCGGCGACCGCCTCGCGCGCCTTCTCTGTGTACTTGTTGATGTTCATGGCGTCGTTCCTTTGTCGAGTTCCGCGAGCGCCTCGAAGTGCAGGCGCTGATCCGCCGTCAAGGTCTTCGGCAGCTGCACCTCGACGGTCGCGTAGAGATCGCCCGGCTCTGGCTTGCTCGTCGACGGCATCCCGTGCCCTTTCAAGCGGAACCTCTGTCCGTTCTGGGTCGTGGCTGGCACTTTCAAACGTAGCGGCTTGCCGGCCAGCGTCGGCACCTCCGCCTCGCCGCCGAGCACCGCGGTCGTCAGCGCAACCTGCACCGTGGTGTACAGGTCTTTGCCTTTGCGTTCGAACCGCGGATGCGGCGCGAGTCGAATCCGAAGATACAGGTCGCCTGAGGCGGCGCCTCCCGCACCCAGCTCGCCTTCGCCGGCGATGCGCACGCGAGACCCGTCGCCCACTCCGGCCGGGATGCGCACATCCACAGTGCGTGCATGGCCGTCGTGCTTGATGGCCAGACGCCGGGTCGTGCCGCGAAAGGCCTCGTCGAGCGAGAGATCGATCTCCTGCTCGACATCGCGACCCTGCCGGCTGCCGCGGGCGCGGCCTCGACCGCGTCGGCCCTCTGCCTGCGGTTCTCCTGCGGCTCCACCGAAGAAGGTATGGAAGAAGTCGGAGAACGGATCGCTCTCGCCGAACATCTGCTGCATCTCTTCGGGCGTCATGGTGCGGAAGCCTCCGGGGCCACCGCCCATGTTGCCGGGACCTGTCCCCGGCCGGCCGGCGCCAGGACCGGCCTGCTCGTAGGCGCGCCAGTTCGAGCCGAGTTCGTCGTACTTGCGCCGCTTGTCCGGATCGCTGAGCACCTCGTTGGCCTCGTTGATCTCCTTGAACTTGGCTTCCGCGGCTTTGTCGCCAGGGTTCACGTCAGGGTGGTGCTTGCGCGCCAGCTTGCGGAACGCCTGTTTGATTTCCTTCTCGGTCGCGCTCTTCTGGAGGCCGAGCGTGGCGTAGTAGTCCTTGAATTCCATGTCAGTCGAACCCCAGCAGCCGAGCGAGTTGATCGACTTCTTGTGTGAGACGCCGCGCCTCGCGTGTGGAGAGCGGCTCGTCGCGCATGAGGGGCCGCATCCGCTGCACCACCTCCGCAATCGACAGCAGGCGCTGGACGCCCGCCAAATTGATCCCGCCGTCGTCCACCAGCCGCTTGATGACCTTCAGCCGATCGAGTTCACCGCGCGAGTACACGCGCATGCTCCCAATGGTCCGAGTCGGCCGGACCAGGCCAAGCCGTTCGTACTTGCGGAGCGTCTGAGGATGCATGCCCAGCATGCGTGCCGCGACGCTGATGAAGAAGAAGTCTTCGTCGATGGCCATGTCGAACCCTGCGTCGATCCAAGTGTAGGCATTGACATGAGTCGTGTCAAGTTGGCCTGACTATACTGACCTGACGTGCTTTCCTCCCTCGGTTCCGTCGAACCCTCCGATTTCCTCACGATCGGCCTGCTTGTTCTGCTCGAAGGGCTGCTGAGCGCCGACAACGCGATGGTTCTTGCCGTGCTGGTGCTCGGACTGCCAGCCGACCAGCAGCAGAAGGCGCTGAGATACGGCATCCTGGGCGCATTCGTGTTCCGGATCATCGCGACCTTGCTCGCGGTGTACCTGATCAGCCTGTCCTGGGTGAAGCTGGCGGGCGCCGCCTACCTGTTGTTTCTCTCGTTTCAGCACTTCATGCGGCACGGCGGTGCGGACGAGCGCCGCACGCCACCCAAAGCCACGACCCTGCTGGGGTTGTCGCCCTTCTGGGCCACGGTCCTCAAGGTGGAGCTCACCGATATCGTCTTCGCCGTCGACTCCATTCTTGTCGCGGTGGCGATGTCGTCGAAGCGATGGGTGATTTTCGCTGGCGGCATTCTCGGCATCCTGGCGATGCGCCTGGTGATCGGCAGGCTTCTGGCCGTCGTGCAGCGCTATCCGGCGTTGGTCGACGGTGCCTTCGTCATCATCGCGTGGGTGGGTCTCAAGCTGGTCATCGAGTACCTGCACACCATTGGTGTCATCCACTTCGAGATTCCCAAGTGGCTGTCGCTTGGTCTGATCGCGGTGATCTTTGCCGCGGCGCTCGTCTACGCACGTCGTGTTGAACGGCTGGCGCTTGCCAAGACCGAACCGCGGCCTTCAGGACGGACACACGACGAGGACGCGTAGATTGCGCGTGCCAGGCTCGCGGCGAGCGTGGACCCTTGCCGCCTACGCCCTGCTCGCCACGCTGGTCGTGGCCGGCAGCCTGTCGGTGTGGTGGCTGTCACGCTTCGCGGTGACCGTACACGGGCTCACCCGTGGTGTCGGCGACACCATGTTTCTGTCGAGCGACGGCAAGCCGTGGTTTCGCCTCGACGAGCAGCGTCACGACGTGACGCTCAGCGACATTGCGCCGGAGATGCAGCGAGCGATGGTCGCCATCGAGGATCGTCGCTTCTTCTACCATCCTGGGATCGACCCGATCGGCATTGCGCGCGCGGCGTTTCGGGGCGTGACACGCGGCGGCCGTCTCGAGGGCGGCAGCACGCTCACGCAGCAGTTGGCGCGCACGCTCTTCCTCTCGAATTCGCGAACGGTGGGTCGCAAGGCGAAGGAAGCCTTGATTGCGCTGATGCTCGAACTCGAGCTGACGAAGCCGCAGATTCTCGAGCTCTATCTCAATCGCGTGTACCTGAGTGCGGGCGTCTACGGCGTCGAGACCATGTCGGAGCACTTGTATCGCAAGTCGGCTCACGACTTGACGCTTCCCGAGGCGGCGCTCATCGCGGGCCTCGTGCGTGCGCCCTCGTCGCTCTCGCCGTGGACCAACTACGACGGGGCTCTCGAACGCAGCCACCTCGTGCTGGCGGAGATGCGCGACCTGGGCTTCATCACCGCCGAGGCCGAGGCAGCGGCTCGTGCCGTGCGTCCGCGCATTCAACCGTACCGGCAGGCAGCAGAGGGCGCCAGCGGCTGGGCGAAAGACTACCTGCGCCAACAGTTTCGCGACCAGTTTGGCGGTGACCATCCGCCGGACTGGCGCGTGCAAACCTCCTTCGACCGGCGCGTGCAGGACGCGGCGGAGAAGGCACTGGTCGCTGGGCTGAAGCGCCTGGGCAAGCCGGGGCTGGAAGGGGCGCTGGTCGCGCTCGATCCAGCAACGGGCGACGTGCTCGCGATGGTTGGCGGAGGCGACTACACGCGCAGCACCTTCAACAGGGTCACGCATGGCCGGCGGCAGCCGGGCTCGACGTTCAAGCCGTTTGTGTACGCTGCGGCGCTCGAGCATGGGTACTCGCCTGTGTCGGTGCTGAAAGATCTCGACACTGTGAAAGCACCCGCCGCTGGCGATCCCGAGTGGTCACCTCGAAACGCAGGGGGCGAGGCGGCGACCACGTTGACGCTTCGGGAGGCGCTGGCGGAATCGAACAATGTTGCAGCTGTGGCGTTGCAGCAAAGCGTCGGTACTGCTGCCGTGCTGCGGCTGGCGTCGACGGCGGGTCTCGACAACATGCCCGACGTGCCGTCGCTGGCGCTCGGCACGGGCGTCGTGACGCCGCTCGATCTGACGGCCGCCTACACCATGTTTCCTGGCGGCGGGCTTGTCGTTGAGCCTCGAGGCATCCTCTCGGTTGTCGACGCGCACGGTGACGAGGTCTTCACCAGCGAGATGCGCTCCCATCGTGTGATCGGCGAACCTGCGGCGTTCCAGATGCTGACCATGCTTCGCGACGTTGTCGACCGAGGTACGGGGTCGCAGGCACGCACACTCGGTGTGAAGGGTCCGGTGGGCGGGAAGACAGGAACCACCAACGCGTATCAAGACGCGTGGTTCGTCGGCTTCTCCAGTTCGATCGTCGCGAGTGTCTGGGTGGGCTTCGACACACCCGCCTCGATTGGACGCGACGCGTACGCCACCCGCATAGCGGTGCCCACGTGGGCCGACTTCATGAAACGGGTCGCGGTGGCCCGTCCAGCTGCGCCGTTTCCAGTGCCGCCCGGCCTGACGGCCGAAGACCTGTGCAGCGTCTCGCACCTCCACCCGGTGGAGGAGTGTCCGACCTATGTCGAGTACTTCAAGGAAGGCGACGTTGTCCCATCGGCCTTGTGCCCCGTGCACAGGGGCACGTTCAAACAGCAAGCGGAACGCGCGGTCCAGGGGTTCCTCCGATCGCTCGGGGGCAGGTTGCGGGGCATCTTCAGACGATAGCTACCCACCCTCCTTCATCTTGCGTAGTGCTCGACGCGCATTTCTGTCCGGCGTGGTTGGCGGCGTGACAGCTGCTCGGTACATCCGCTCGATTCGTCGCAGTTCCACCTCTTCAGGCGTCGGCGGTGGCGTCTTGTCTTCGTAGAGCAGGCGTGCCTCGGCCCGTGACACGTGCGTCTCGGTAATCCCCACGACGACGATGGTTTGCTTGCGACCGAAGGGACGGCCAATGATGAGCGTGTCGCCCGAGCGGAGGGCACGATGCGCCTTCGCGGGCTGTCCGTTCACCTGCACCTTGCCGTTCCGGATGGCCTTCTGCGCGTCGGAGCGTGTTCGAAAGAGGCACGACACGTCCAACCAGACGTCGAGACGTGCAGACGTTGCGGAGAGGTCGTCGTCGTTCACAGTACCCGTGGCAGGACTCCTGGCAGCCGATGATACCGGCCGGCACGTATTTCGGGTATAACTCTCCGTCGGCAGCACCAGTTGGTGAGTTGGCGAGTTGGTGAGTTGGTGAGTTGGTGAGTTCGCGAGTTGGCGATTGACGCGCCCAATTCATCAACTCACCAACTCACCAACTCACCAATTCACCAATTCACCAATTCACCAATTCTCCAGATTGCCAATTGTTCCAGCGCCGGAGGCGCATTCTGCGATGTGGCAGCACAACTACGAACCGATCGGCGGCAGTCTGGGTGTGTCCGCGCTCGTAGCGGCCATTCCCATCATCGTGCTGTTCGTCATGCTTGGCGTCCTGCGCAAACCCTCGTGGATGTCGGCGCTTGCCGCGCTGGCGTCCGGATTGATCGTGGCGCTGGTCGTGTACGGCATGCCGACGAACCTGGCAATCATCTCGGTTGTCTACGGTGCGGCGTACGGGATGTTTCCCATCGCGTGGGTGGTCTTCAGTTCGATCATGTTGTATCGACTGGTGGTCGATTCCGGCAAGTTCGAGATCATCAAGAATTCGGTCGGCGGGCTCACTGACGACCGCCGTCTGCAGGCGATGTTCATCGCGTTCTCGTTCGGGGCGTTCATCGAAGGCGCTGCAGGGTTTGGTGCGCCGGTCGCGGTGGCGGGCGCGATGCTCGCGGGTCTTGGTTTCAATCCGTTCTATGCCGCTGGCATCTGCCTGCTGGCGAACACGGCCCCGGTCGCCTTCGGGTCAATCGGTACGCCGATCATCACCCTGGCGGCTGTGACCGGTATGCCCATGCAGCCGCTCAGTTCGATGGTGGGTCGGCTCTGCGCGCTCGTCTCCGTGTTCATCCCCGCCTACCTCATGTTCGTCATGGTGGGGCGCAAGCGAGCGATGGAGGTGTTCCCTGCCTTCGTCGCGTGCGGCGTGTCGTTCGCCGGCATGCAGTTCCTCGTGTCGAACTACGTCGGCGCCGAATTGACGGACATCGTCAGTTCCCTGACGTGCATCATCGTGATGATTGCGGTGCTGAAGTTCTGGAAGCCAAAGAGCATCATGCGCCTCGAGGATGACAAGCCGGTCACAGTGGCCATGACCCGTCACACCGGGAAGGAATTGGCCCTGGCGTGGCTGCCGTACTTGCTGCTGGTCGTCTACGTGCTGGCATGGGGAGCGCCCGCCATCAAGCGTGCGATCGACACGTGGACCAACGGCTTGCTCCTGTCTTCGATGTCTGCGTCCAGTCTGAGCGGACTGAACGGCATTACCGTTCCTGGGCTGCACAATCTCATTCAGCGCGTGCCCCCGGTCACCGCCGCACCCGCGCCGTACGCGGCGGTCTTCACGTTCAACTGGCTCAGCGCGTCCGGAACGGCATGTCTGTTGGCCACGCTGACGGCCGCATTGCTGTTGGGGCTTGGGCCCGGACCGGTTGTGAAGGCGTACACGGACACCTTCAAGCAACTGAAGTACGCGATGCTCACCATTGCGGGCATGCTCGGCTTGGCCTACTTGATGAATTACTCCGGCATGACGTCGACGCTGGGACTGGCGCTCGCGTCCACCGGACGCGGCTTTCCGTTCTTCAGTGCCGTGGTCGGCTGGATGGGCGTGTTCCTGACGGGCAGCGACACGTCGGCCAACGCGCTCTTCGGCAATCTGCAGGTGGTGACGGCGAATGCGCTGCAGTTGAACCCGGTGCTGACGGCCTCGGTGAATTCGGCGGCTGGCGTGATGGGGAAGATGATCTCGGTGCAGAGCATCGCGGTCGCCGTGGCGGCAACTGGCATGACGGCAGCAGACGAGAGTCGGCTGTTCCGATTCACGATCAAGCACAGCGTGTTCCTCATGGCGGTCATGGGTGTGTTGTCGATGCTCTTCGCCTACGTGGTGCCGCAGTGGGTGCCGGTGCTGCCGCCGAAGTAGCCCTTCGACTCGCTTCGCTCGCTCAGGGCGGGCGGGGCTGGCAGGGCAGGCATGAAGAAGAGGGCTCTGGGCGCTAGGCTTTGGGCCAGGCCTTCGGTCACACTGAGCTTCGCCCATCCTTCTGACCACGAAGACAGGTCAGGCAGGGCGAGTTTGAGGAGTGTATGCAGCTTCGATCCTTGATGATGGCGGGAGTGCTGACGGCCGTGGCCGCCACAACAGGCACACGGGTGTCTGCACAGGCGGCGGGTTCGCCGGACTGGACCAGGCTGCAGGAGGAAACGCTGCGGCACTTTCAGGCGATCGTTCGACTCGACACGCAGAACCCGCCCGGGAACGAGTATCTCGTCACCGATTACGTGAAGTCGGTGCTCGAGAAGGAGGGAATCCCGGTCGAGATCGTCGCGTCCGACCCGAAGCGGCCGAACCTTGTTGCGCGGTTGAAGGGAAGCGGACGCAAGCAACCGATCCTCTACATGGGCCACAGCGACGTCGTCACCGTGGATCCGAAGAAGTGGACCTTCCCGCCGTTCAGCGCCACGCGCGACGGCGGCTACATCTATGGGCGCGGTTCCCTCGACGATAAGCCGCACGTCGTCGCGGGCCTCATGACGCTGCTGCAACTCAAGCGGCTGAATGTGCCGCTCGACCGCGATGTCATCTTTCTGGTCGAGGCAGGCGAAGAGGGCTCGACGGGTGTGGGCATCGGGTATGTGGTAGCCGAGCACTATCCCCTCATTGATGCCGAGTTCTGCCTCGCCGAAGGCGGCAACGTCACCCGCGTCGGTGGACAGGTCAAGTTCGCCGCCGTTCAGGCGCAGGAAAAGGTGTCACGCGGCATCGAGCTGACGGCCGTCGGCCCATCGGGGCATGGGTCCGCTCCGCTCTCGGGCATGGCCATTGTCGAACTCTCCAAGGCGATTGCAGCCCTGGGCAGCTGGCGCGTGCCGTTTCTCTTCAACGATACGACCCGCGAGTTCTTCCGCCTGATGGCGACCGTCTCGTCGCCTGCCGATGCCGCTCGCTATCGTTCGGTTCTGGGGGCAGACCAGGTCGCCGCGGCGGCCGCGCACGACGCGTTCCAGAAGAACGAGCCGCGCTATGCGTCGATGCTCCACACATCGATCTCGCCGACGATCATCGCCGGCGGCTACCGGTCGAACGTCATTCCGTCCGAAGCGAAAGCGACCCTCGACGTTCGAATGATGCCCGAGGAGGATCCGGCGGCCTTCCTCGCGGCTGTGCAGGGTGTCATCAACAATCCCGCGGTCACCGCACGCTACACGTCCAACACGTCCCGACCGGTTCCGCCTCCGGCCAGGCTGGATTCCGAGGCGTTCAAGGTGATTCAGTCAGCGGTCGCTCGAAACTACGACAGCGTTGCCATCCCGATGATGGGGACCGGCGCGACCGACATGGCGCAGATCCGCAACAAGGGCGCGCAGTGTTTCGGCATTGGTCCGGCGTCCGACCTCGAAGACGCGGCGAAGGGCTACGCCGCGCACAGCGATCAGGAACGGGTGCTTGAAGCGGAGATCTACCGCTTCGTGAAGTTCTCGTACGAGATTGTCTACGACCTCGCGCGCAGGAACTGAGCAAAGGCATCACCACGGAGGACACGGAGATCTCGGCCTATCGCCGACCGCCAATCGCCCATCGCCTTGCGGGCTACGCCCGCGCAAGCCTGCTAATCTCAGAGGCGAGGAACTCATGCCCTGGACCGAAGCCCTCATTGAGTTTGTCGAGAAAGCCGCGCTGCTGCGCGAATCGATCAAGAAGCGCGGAGACGACGAGCACTATGTTGCTCGTGTCGACCGCATGTCACAGAAGCTGGAAGCGCTCGCCGCGAGTCTCGAGGAAGACAATGCGTCGGCTGCCGCGGCCATCCGCACGGCCTGGAGCCGGCCCGTTCGATCGCTCGCGTTTAGAAACGCTGCGCACAAGCACGAACGCCAATAGCAGATCCGCCGGACCGGCGCGTCCACAAAAGCGCTACCACGGAACGCACGGAGGGAAAGACACGGAGGACACGGCGTAGGGCAGGCAGGGCAGGCAGGGCTGGCGGGGCGGGCCGGACAGACCAGAGCTCCACCACGTGACCCACAGCAAGCCCCGGACACCTCCGTCTTTGGGTAGGTGGGGCGGGATGGTCGGGAGAGCCGGGAAGGCGTAGAGCCTGAGCCAAGAGCCCGTTGCCGTGCTCTCCGTGTCTCTTCCTCCGTGTCCTCTGTGTTAGAGCTTGTCGCTGTCGATCGTTATTGGGCCGGCGCAGGCAGTGCCGTCGCAGGTGCCGGCTCGAGTTCGTAGGCGAACACGAGCTTGTCGCCAGCCAGGTCGATTGTCACCGTGCCGCCGTGCTCGAGCGCACCGAACAGAATCTGGTCGGTCAGTACGTCGCGCACTTCCTTCTGAATCACTCGACTCAGCGGTCGCGCACCGAACACCCGGTCGTAGCCGGCCGTGGCAAGCCAGGCTCGCGCCGCCGGCGTCAGGGTGATCGCCACCTTGCGATCCGACAGCTGGCTCTCGAGCTGCAGAATGAACTTGTCGACGATGGTCTCCATCGCGTCGGGCGACAGCGCCTTGAACATGACGATCGCGTCGAGGCGATTGCGGAATTCCGGGCTGAACACGCGTTCGAGCGCTGTCTTGGCTTTGCCCGCAGCCACCTTGCCTCGCGACTCGTCGTCGAGCGCGCCGACTTTGTCGGCGAAGCCGATAGAGGGCGCGCCCATCTCCCGTGAGCCGGCGTTCGACGTCAGGATGACCACCGTGTGCCTGAAGTCGGCCTTCCTGCCGGTGTTGTCGGTCAACGTCGCGTGGTCCATCACCTGCAACAGCACGTTGTAGATGTCCTGATGCGCCTTCTCGATCTCGTCCAGCAAGACGACGCTGTACGGGTGCTGGCGAACGGCGTCGACGAGCAGTCCGCCCTGTTCGAACCCTACGTAGCCGGGAGGGGCGCCGATCAGTCGAGACACGGCGTGCTTCTCCATGTACTCGCTCATGTCGAACCGGATGAACTCGTTTCCGAGCAGAATGGCCAGCTGCTTGGCGAGCTCGGTCTTGCCGACGCCAGTCGGTCCTGTGAAGAGGAAACACCCAGCGGGACGATCCGGTTGACCGAGCCCCGCGCGGGACCGCTTGATCGCCTGCGCCACCAGATGCACGGCCTCGTCCTGCCCGAAGACGACCCGCCGGAGCGACTCTTCGAGCGTGCGGAGCCGGTCTCTGTCTGACGCGGTGGCTTGATTGTCAGGAATTCGCGCAACGCGAGCGGCGATACGTTCGATGTCGCGAGCATCGACCACTGGTCGTGCAACTGGCGCTGCGCTGCCGTCAGCTACGGCCGCAGCTCTGGCGACGTTGACGCCGGACGCCACCGCTGCACGGTCGCCGACTCGAGACTCAGGTGGCCCGCCCGACGGTTCGGCCGCGCTCTTCGCCTCAGCCGCCGCGGCCAGTGCCTGAAGCCGCGTGACGGAACCGGCTTCGTCGAGCAAATCGATTGCGCTATCGGGCAGCTTGTAGTCGCGCAGATGTCGTGACGCAAGCTTCGCCGCTGCTTCGAGCGCCGCGTCGGTGTAGGTGACCGAATGGTGATCTTCGTAGCGGCTGCGAAGGCCGGCGAGGATGCTGATCGTCTCCTGGAGCGACGGTTCGTCCACGACGATCTTCTGCAGGCGGCGTGCGAGCGCACGGTCCTTTTCGATGTGCTTGAACTCTTCGTGTGTCGTCGATCCGATGACCCTGAGTGAGCCGGCGGTGAGCAGCGGCTTCATCATCGTGGCGAGGTCCATCGTGCCGCCCGTCACGGCTCCAGCGCCCACCGTGGAGTGCATCTCGTCAATGAACAGAATCGGCTTCGGCCGTGCCTCGAGTGCCGCCACCACGGCCTTGAACCGCTCCTCGAAGTCGCCGCGAAAACGAGTGCCCGCGAGCAGGGCACCGGTGTCCAGCGAGAAAATCTCCGCGCCCGCCAGCGCACCTTGCACATCGTCGTGGAGCAGGCGTGTGGCGAGCCCCTCGGCCAGGGCCGTCTTGCCGACGCCAGGATCGCCGACATACACCGGGTTGTTCTTTCGGCGCCGGCACAGCACCTCGATGGTGCGTTGCAGTTCGCTGGTGCGGCCGATGAGTGGGTCGAGCTTGCCCTGACGCGCGCGCTCCGTCAGATTCACACAGTAGGTGCTCAACGGATCCGGAGCGGGCGTCGAGCTTGCGGAGTCTCCCTGTGCGGGCTGGCGTCCGGTGCTCGAGTCGCCAGATGAGGGTGGTTGCACCTTCGAGATGCCGTGCGAGATGAAGTTCAGGATGTCGAGACGTGTGATGCCCTGAGCCGTGAGCAGTTGCGCGGCGTAGCTCTTGTCCTGCTGCAGCATCGCGGCGAGGATGTCGCCGGCATTGGCTTCGTCGCGCTGCGCGCTCTGTACGTGGAGGATCGCCGTCTGCAGGACGCGTCTGAAGGCAACGGTTTGTTCCGGATCCTTGGCAGAGCCCCGGCGCTGTCGCTCGATCGAGTCGTCCAGGTACTGATCCAGATCGCGGCGCAGTTCCGGCAGATCGGCGCCGCACGCCGCGAGAATCCGCTCGCCGTCCGGATCGTGCGCCAGGGCGTAGAGCAGGTGTTCGAGGGTGAGATACGCGTGTCCTCGCGAAATCGCTTCGCGGAACGCCACGTTCAAGATGACTTCGAGCGCAGGTGAAAACATCAGACGTCCTCGATCGTCGCCTGGAGTGGATGACCCGCATCGCGGGCGAGCGACACCAGCGACGCGACCTTCGTCTCGGCCACTTCCCACGTATACGAGCCTGCGATACCGCGACCGTTGAGGTGCACCTGCATCATGACGCGGTGCGCCTCGGAGGGTGACTTCGTGAACAGTGTCTCGAGTACGTCAACCACGAACTGCATGGGCGTGTAGTCGTCATTCAGCAGGACCACGTTGTAGAGCGTCGGTTCTTTACTGAGTTCGCCGACTCGCTCCTTGACCGAGTCGCCAGTCTGATCCTGTCCTCCGGGCTTTCCCGCCATGTCCTGGGTACTCCGTTTCCCAATTACGCCAACGTATCGGCCGCCGGAGCATCCCGCCTCGCCGCGTTGCTCGTCGGTCAAATGCTCCCGGCATTCTCCCTCCTCGCGCCTTGCGATCCGGGCGCCCCGGTGCCCGAATACGTCACCGTAATTGCGAAACGGAGTACCTAGCGTAGCGCATTCCGTCGTCGCGCTAAGATCGCGGCTCGACCTGTGCCTGTCGTGACTTGGACCACGTCTCCCGAACCCGTCGGCAGCAGCCCCTGGCAATTTCCACCGGCGTCGGAGTGGCCCGAGCAAGACCTCGTGTGCGGCGGCGCCGATCTGGAGCCCTCGACGCTCATCGACGCCTACCGCCGCGGCCTCTTTCCAATGCCGGTCAACGGGCTGCGGGACGTGCTCGGTTGGTGGGCGCCCGATCCGCGCGGCATCCTCCCCCTGGACGCGCTTCGCGTGAGTCGGTCGCTGCGTCAGAGTTCCAGGAAGTTCGAGGTGCGGATTGATACGTGTTTCGTCGACGTCATGCGCGGTTGCGCGGATCCCGCACGGAACGACGGCTGGATTACCAACGACTTCGTCGACGCCTACGCACGGCTGCATCGTCTGGGGTGGGCGCACAGCATCGAGGTGTTCGACGCGCGCGGCGCGCTGGCGGGCGGCCTCTACGGCATCCGCATCGGCGGTTTCTTTGCGGGCGAGTCGATGTTTCACCGGGAACGCGACGCATCGAAGGTGGCGCTGCTGGCGCTGGTCACCCTCATGCGCGAGAGCGGGATGTCGCTGCTCGACACACAGTGGTCCACCGACCACCTCGAGTCGCTTGGCGTGATTGAGATTCCGCGCGCCGACTACCT
>JBEBGB010000579.1:0-3548 GCA_040081675.1 Vicinamibacterales bacterium | reverse complement strand
GGGCGATGGGCGATGGAGAGTCTCGCACTGAACACACTGTGTCAACAGCACAGACGTCGCAGAGAAACCACTTGCTCTTCCCGTGCCCTCCGTCTGTGCTCCGTGTCCTCCGTGTTAGAGCACTTCGTCGGCTTTAGAACCGCAACAACCGATTCACCTTCACCACGAACGCTCGATTTCGCAGACCGGGAAAACCAACCACCGTTGTGTCGCGTTCATCGGTGTAGACCACGAACAGCTCGCTGCCCGGGCGATACTCCCAGCGGAAGCGGAGATTGCTGCTGAAGATCCGATCGTTCGAGCTGTACTGCACGAGGCCGCTCACGAACATCAGCGGCGAGAACGCGTAGTCCGATCGGCCGCGTAACACGGTCGTCGTGAAGTCGCCGGCGGGCAGGGTCACGTCATTGATGGACACGCTCGGCTCCACCGACAGCCGGGTCATGACCGACACGCGGGCACCACTGAGCGTCAGCGCCGTGATGTGGCCGTCGTAGAACTGTCCCTTCTGGAGCGAGACCGTACCTGACATTCGTCGCTGCTGCCCGAAGGCATATCGAGCGGTCCAATCGTTGAAGGCGTAACCACCGGCCGGGATCGTCACGCCGCGCGCGACGTTGAAGGCCGCGGGCAGGAACTCGTAGTTGGTTCCCCCTTCGAACGAGAACTGGTCGCTGTTCTCCCGCTCCACGTTGATGCGGCCCGTCTGCTGCCGGGATTCCATCCTCCCCGATGCGCTGCCTTCGATGTACTCGACGCCCGCTGTTGTGCTGATTTGCCGGATGCCCTTGATGTTCTTCGGCCGGGGACTGTAGCGCAGCTCGCCGAATGAGCGTTCGAAGCTGCGTCGTCGAAGGAAGCCAACCTCCGGATTGAACGCGTCGCCGACCTTCACGCGCTCGAACTGCACGCCGTAGAGATCCGGCGAATAGTCCACTCTCGCCTGATAGCTGTTCTCGTCCCCGTCCAGCCGTGCCGTCTTCGTGCGCGCGTAGTAGCCGCCAAGGGTCAGGTCGGTGAAGAAATTGAAGACGCCGTCCACGCCGTATCCCTGGTTCGACGCGTCCGAGACCGAGGCCGACCTCGTGCGGTTGGTCAGCATCACGCCGACCGCGCTCCGGCGGAACACGTCCCGCTTCACGCGCACGACGCTGAAGTTGGTCTGCGGAGTCTTCGACGGAGCTTCGTCGGCCGTCTCGATGTTGAGCAAGCCGAGGCTGAACTTGCCAACCTTGCCTGTCAGTCGCCCTCCGGCGTCGATCGGGATCACACGCCCCGCGTTGAGACCGATGCGACGGCTGTAGAAGAGCAACGGCGTCGTGCTGGTCGATGTGCCTCCGCCACCGCCACCGGAGCCGGTGCTGGGAAAGGCGGCGAAGCTGAAGATGCCGCGTCCCTCGAGGAAGAACTCGCGCTTCTCGGGGAGCTGCAGGCTGAAGCGGGTGAGGTTCACCTGTTGCTCATCCACTTCGACCTGGGCAAAGTCTGTGTTGTAGGTGAAGTCCGCCGTGAGGTTTGCGGTGATGCCGTACTTGGCGTCAATGCCGATGTCGCCATCGCCCTTGTTCTTCACGGGAGGCGCAACGATCCGGTCGGTGGTGGAGCGCGCAATCCCGTACGGCTTCAGTTCGATATTGCGGCTGGCCGGTGGAAGCTCGAGACCGACCAGCGTGGCTGCCGCCGAGATGCGGTAGAAACCCGTGCCGCCGCCAAGCGCCGTTGGCAGCGGGGTGAGGTGGACCCACTCGTTCTTGCGCCGGATCGCACGGCGCATCTGAATGCCCCAGGTCTGCCCCGTTCCAGACACGTAACGAATCGACTTGAACGGAATGGCTATCTCGATCGTCCAACCGCCGTCGAACCGGGCGGTGCGCACGTCCCACACCGGGTTCCAGTCGGTATTCGCGTTGCCCTCGTCAGCTTCAGTGAGATCGATGCGCCCGCCCACCGGATTCGAATAGAACACGTAGCCGTTCCGGCGATCGTGAAACGTATCGATCATGAAACCGAAGTGGTCGTTCTGGCGGACCTGGTTCGCGTCCCGCCGCATCTCGTTGGCGACCCACTTGTTTGGTGGCGCTGAATCCCAGCATCGTGCCGCAACGTAGAAGTTCTCGGCGTCGAACATGACCCACGCCTCGGTGCGCTCGGTTGGCTCCTCGCCGTTGCGTGGCAGCGTCTGAATGAAGTCGGTGATCGCCGTGGTGCTGGCGTAGATCCCTTCGTCGAGCCGCCCATCAATGCGCAGGGGCTCGTTGACCTTCACGGCGCGCACGGTGGCGCGACGTGCCTCGTCTCGCGCGATCACAGCGGGCGCAATTGGAGCGGGTGGATCCTGCGCCGCGGCCAATGACGGCGCAGCGAGCAGCATCAGTCCAATAATCGATGGTCGTATGACGGAAACCATGAAGGAAGTCCAGATAAACAGAAGTCCATTTCAAGCGGACTTGAAGATCGCGAAGACGAACGGAAGGACGGCTGATCTTGCTGGTGTTCCGTGTTCTCCGTGTTCGGCCTCCGTGTCCTCCGTGTTAGAGCTTTTGGTCATCTTGCGACCTGCTCTCGCTCCCCGACGTTCTCGATCGCCAAGGCCGCCTGAAGCCCAGAGTCCAGAGCCCGAAGCCCGAAGCCGGCACGCGTCCTCAGAATCGCAACAGCTTGTTCACCTTGACGACAAACGCGCGGTTCTTCAAACCCGGGAAGCCCTGCAGCGTCGTGTCTCGTTCGTCCGTATAGACGACGAACAGCTCGCTTCCGGGTTGGTACTCCCAGCGAAAGCGGTAGTTCGAGCTGAACACGCGATCAGCGGACGAGTACTGCACCAGACCGCTGATGAACATGCGCGGTGAGAAGCCGTAGTCGGTGCGCGTGCGGAGAATGGTTGTCGTGAAGTCGCCGACTGGAAGCGTCACGCGGTTGAGCGTCAGGCTCGGCTCGACCGACCACTGTTTGAGCACGGCCACACGGCCGCCGCTATAGGTGAACCCGCGGATGTGTCCGCTGTAGAACTGCCCCAGTTGCAGCGCCACACTACCCGACGCACGCCGCTGCTGACCAAAGCCGTACGTGATCGTCCCGTCGCTGAAGCCGTAACCGCCGACAGGTATGACGACACCTGTCGCCACGGTAAAGGGCCTCACCAGCAGCTCGTAGCTGTCATTCACTTCGGCGCTGAACTGGTCGCTGTTCTGGAACTCGGCCAGGAACCGACCCCCGCTCGCGCGAGACTCGAGATGGTTCGACCCGTTCACCAGGTATTCGAAGGTCCCTTCCCAGGTGTACTTGCGCACTCGCTTGCTGCGCTTCGGACGGGGACTGTAACGGGCCGAGGCGTACGAACGATCGAAGTCCAGTCGCCTCGTGAAGCCCACCTCGGGGTTGTAGTTCTTTCCGACCTTGAGGTAGTCGAAACGTACGCCCCACTTATCCGGCGAGTAGTCGAATCGCCCCTGGTAGCTGTCGTTGTCGGTGGTGCGGCCGTTCACGTCCGACTTCGAGTAGTAGCCGCCCAGGTTCAGGTCCTGAAAGAACGAGAAGCTGCCGTCGAC
>JBEBGB010000578.1:0-3560 GCA_040081675.1 Vicinamibacterales bacterium | reverse complement strand
TGGGCTTCGTCGGCCGAGGGACCGTACATCCCTGGAATCGAGACGTCGTTCATGCGGAGGTACACCCCGAGTTGCGCCCGGTGGTGAATCGAGTGATTCATGACGAAGCTGCGCATCACGGCCACCTTCGGGAGCGTCATGAGTGTCTTGCCGTTGTCCTTCAACGACCATGGCCGCATCATGTCGGCATCTGACATGCCCGCGAGCAGCGCGCGCGCCTTGGCAAGATTCTCGTCAAACAGTGCGAGCGACGCAGCGCTCGACGTGAATTTGTGTCCCTCGAAGATCGCGACGCCGTTCGGGCGCATGTCGAGGTCGTCCTGTCCGAGCGTCATGACTCCCCACATCGGCATCTCCGCCACGTGCCCCGCCAGTCGGGAGAGGCTCATCGACTTTGGGTGCGGCGCGAAGTCCAGATTCGACTCGGGCACAAGCTCGAGCAACTTGCGGGTGTTCGCCATCTCCATGTCGAACTCGGGCAGCAGCGACTGACTGATCATGTTGGACACTCAGACCTCCTCAGGGTGAGCGGCGATCATACTCGCGGCGGCGCCGCGTCCAAGCGCAGCGGGGAGTAAAATCCGGGCACCAATATTTGAGCCGGGCGGCCACTGCCGCGGCCGACCACAGAGAGATGTGATGACTTCACTTCGATACTGCGCACTCGCGCTGCTCCTCGCGTCTACGGCCGTGCAGGCTCAGGTCGGCTCGACACGGTGGACCATGCCGTCGCCTGCCGAGGTCGACGCGATCTTTCCGGACATCGACGCGCTCTACATGGACCTCCACCAGAATCCCGAGCTGGCCTTTCAAGAGACACAGACCGCCGCGAAACTCGCCGCGCGCGTCAGGGCGCTCGGCTTCGAGGTGACCACCGGCGTCGGCCGTACCGGCATCGTCGCCGTGCTGAAGAACGGTGCGGGGCCGACCGTGATGCTTCGGACAGAGCTGGACGCGTTGCCGGTTGAAGAAAAGACCGACTTGCCGTTTGCCAGTCACGTTGTCATCAGGAACAGCAACGGCGCGTCGACGCCAGTGATGCATGCGTGCGGTCACGACCTCCACATGTCTGCCTGGGCAGGGACCGCACGGTTGATGGCCGAACATCGCGATCGCTGGAGCGGCACGCTCGTCATGGTCGGACAGCCGGCCGAGGAAGGTGGCGGCGGCGCAGCGGCGATGCTGAAGGACGGTCTCTTCACCAGATTCCCGCGCCCCGACTTCGCCCTCTCACTCCACGACGACGACACGATGCCGTCGGGAACGATTGGCTACCATCCAGGCTTCTTCCGCTCCATGTCCGATGGTGTGACCATCACCGTGTACGGTCGCGGCGGACACGCGGCCATGCCTCACAACACCGTCGACCCCATCGTGCTCGCTGCACGGATCGTGGTCGCGCTGCAGACCGTGGTCTCGCGGGAGAACAACCCGGTCGATCCGGTTGTGGTGACGATCGGTTCCATCCACGGCGGAACGCAGGGCAACATCATCCCTGACGAAGTGCGACTGCAGCTCTCAGTGAGAACCTACACATCCGAAGTGCGGACGCGGACGCTCGATGCCATCCGTCGTGTTGCGAAGGGTGAAGCGATCGCCGCGGGCGCGCCGCGCGAACCGAAAGTGGATGCTCCGGCGAACGCCGGGACGCCGGTTTACAACGACCCGCAGTTGACGCTTCGGCTTGCCACCGCGTTGAAGCGCGGTCTGGGCGACAAGAACGTCGTAGAGATGCCACAGAAGATGACGTCGGAAGACTTCGCTGAGTACGGCGTGGCGGGAGTACCGTCGGCACTGCTGCACATCGGTGCGGTCGCGCCTGCGAAGCTGGCAACGGCGAAGCAAACCGGCATTCCAGTCCCAGCGCCTCATTCGCCCGAGTGGGCGCCCGATCGCGAGCCGACGCTCAAGGCCGCGATTCGTGCCGAGGCGGGGGCGTTGCTCGAGCTGTTTACCACGCGACCTTAGAACGGATGCTGCTCAGGGTCGTTCCTGGTTCTTGGTCCGTCCTTGGTCTCCGGATTCATGTCCTCGACTGTCAGCGCGCGCGGTGCTGATCGATGTAGGCGCGAATGACCTGCGCGACAAACGTCTGGCACGCCTCCGCCGTCTGCCCGTCGTATGCGCCGCCGTTCGTGATGTTGTTCGACAGCACGCGGATACCGAGGAATGGAATCTGGCTGAGAACGGCAACTTGAGCGGCAGGCGCGGTTTCCATTTCCTCGACAGTCGTGCCGAACTCCGTGTGCAGTCGTTCGATGCGATCGAGTTCACTGTTCCACATGTCGCTCGATCCGATGATGCCGTCGACAACGCGGCCCTGGGCGTACCGCTCTGTCACGGACCGCGCTGCAGCCAGCAGGCCGTCGTCTCCGGGAAGTCGCCGCATCGTCCACGCGTTCGGATCCTGACCGGCGCTACCGTCAGACCGCAGCAAATCGAGCGGTCTCCACTCGGCGAAGTTACTGCCGGCGCCCTTGTCGCGAGTCCCGGTCTTGAACGAACCGATGTTGACCGCCGCCGTGCCAAGCACGATGTCCGCAACGTGCAGCGCGGGGTCGTGGCCACCGGCCGTCCCCTGATTGATGATCGCCAGCGGGTGAAGCCGCTCGATCGCCAGAGCCGTCGCCGCCGCCGCGTTCGCGCCACCTTTGAGCGTCTTCGAGACAACGACGGGGTAGCCAGCGATGGTGCCCCTCCAGAATGTCCAACCTTGAACGTGCTCTTCAGTCGGGTGTTCGAGCGACGCAACCAGCGTTCGGACCTCGATGTCCATCGCGCCCTGCACCAGCACCGGTCGGATCGTCTCTGCGGCCGTCACAGGCGCCGGCGGTGCTTGTGATTCGCACGCGGCCAACAGCGTCGCAGCGACGAGCGCGATCATCAGACGCACGAGAGACATGTTTGTCACTTCCTGATTCACGAAATGAGCGGATGGTAGCATGTGGCCGCATTCATGAAGCCCCTGCGCGAGCATCCTCTGTACGCGGACGTCGTCGGCGGCGTAACTACCTTCGTCACGATGGCCTACATCGTCGTCGTCAATCCCAGCATCCTCGCGACCCCTGGCACTGGCATGCCGTTCTCGGGTGTCCTGACGGCCACCGTGTTCATCGCCTGCAGCATGACGCTGCTCATGGGGCTGTACGCGCGACTGCCATTCGCCGTTGCGCCAGGCATGGGACTGAACGCGTTCTTTGCGTTCACGCTCGTCATGCAGAGCCACATCCCGTGGCCGACGGCACTTGGTATCGTGTTCTGGGCCGGCGTGTTGTTCCTGCTCGTGTCCGCGACACCCATCCGCGAACAGATCGCACTCGCGATTCCTGCTGGATTGCGCTCCGCCGCCGCCGGCGGCATCGGCCTCTTGCTCACATTTCTCGGGCTCAGGAACGCCGGCATTGTCGTTGCCGATCCGGCAACGCTCGTCCGCATGGGCGCGCTCGACTATCGCGCGGCGTTTCTGTTACTCGGCATTCTGCTGGCGGCGATCCTCGCGCACCGAAGGAACCCTCTGGCCTTCCTCGCCGCAATCACGGTGGTGACTGGACTTGCCTGGG
>JBEBGB010000577.1:0-3562 GCA_040081675.1 Vicinamibacterales bacterium | reverse complement strand
TCTTTCTGGCACGTTGGTGCCGCTTCGGGGGAGGAGTCCATCCCATCAGTTCGCGCCTCCGCGCGCCTGCGGCGCGCTCCGGGGTACACGGCGCCTCGACACCCCATGGCGAGCCTTCGCACGCGTGGCTCTGCCACACGGCTCTGACTCGCGCGCCTTGCGGGCGCGTTCGCTAGCAGGTGGGCTCGCCACGGGGACCTCGCCGCTTTGCGCGGCTCGGCGTCTAAGCCTTACCGTACACCACGGCGCCGCGTCGCGAACCTCTGAACGTTAAGTGACAGTTGCCGGACATCCGGATGGGAGTACCGGATATTGATGAATCAGTTGCCGCCGCGGCCGTTCCTGCGCTCACTGGTAGTGAGGACGTGCCTACTCTGGCTTGTCCTGCATGTGGCCGCCGTCGTCATCCTTGCTCTGTCGGGGGCACAGACAGGCACCGGACTCGTGCCTTCGCTGGCAACGAGTCTTTGGGTAGGTCTCGGCGTCGTCGTGGCAATGCACCTGGAGCTGGTTCGTAGGGGCGAGCGTCTCGTTCTGGCGAATCTTGGCTGGTCCGCCGCGAGGCTCGCGGTTCTCGTACTGACCTTGTCATCGGTACTCGAGATCGGCCTACACGGTTTGGCTCGCGGCCTATCATGAGCTACGTGTTTCGGGCCGAGGGCGTGAGAAAGTGCTTCGGCCGTCACCAGGTTCTCACCAACGCCGGGTTCTGGGGCGAACGCGGCAGAGTCACGGTGCTGATGGGGTCGAACGGCACTGGAAAGACAACACTGCTTCGCGTCGCGGTAGGGGAGCTACTCGCGGAGCAAGGCGTCATTTCGTTCGGGGGTTACGTCGGGGAGCGGCCTCGCCTCTCAGACCTGGCCGAGCGGGGGCTCTTCTACGTGCCACAGGAACAGCTCCTCAGCAGCTACTACACGTTGAGCGACCACCTTCGGGCAGTGGAGACTCGCTTCAAGCAGGATCGGCCAACGGACACCCTTGAAGCCCTCGGACTCGCGAGCTTACTCGTAACGAGGGTCTCGGAGCTGTCTGGCGGGGAGCGAATGAAGGCGTCGCTTGCGCTGGCCGTCGCGCGGAGACCGACCTGCCTGCTTATTGACGAGCCGTTCGTTCGGGTCGCGCCTAAGGACCAGGAAGTGATGGCGACCGTCCTTCGCTCGCTGGCCGACGCGGGCGCTGCAGTGATTACGTCCGGGCACGACATCCCGATACTCCTCGGGTTGTGTGACTCCGTCATCTGGTGTGTGGCTGGAACGACACATGACCTAGGTGCGCCGCAGCAGGCACTGCAACACTCTGAGTTTGTGAGGGAGTACTTGGGGCCGCGGTACAGTGGTGATGGCTCGCGTATGCTCGGTGCCGCAACCGTCACTTAACAATGTGGTTGCCGCTTCCGCGCGCTTCGCGCGCTCCAGAGTACACGGCGCCTAAGACGTGCAGGCACATGAACGGCTTGACGAGGTTAGGCGGTGCATGCCCGGTAGGCGCTCGTGCTGGCGCCGCGTCGGCAACCTCTGAACGTTATCTGACAACGCGAAGGCTTCGTAGCTTCGGGACCCCAAGGGACGCGTGATGCGAAGATTCGGCCTTACCGAGCTGGCCCAGATGGCTGAGGTGGTTTCCGCCGTGGCAGTCGTTGTGTCCCTCATCTACGTGGGTAACGAGCTTGCCAGGAATACCGCAGCCGTTCGAGGCGCATCCATGCAGGCGGTGTTCACCGCATCGGCGAACACGTTATTGAGCATCGCAGCAGACTCGTCGCTCGCACGGATTCGCCAAGTTGGCGACCAGGATGCCTCGCTGTTGGCCGAGTCAGACGCCTATCGCTACAGGGCCTTCACTCGTCAGAATTGGCTGTCCCTGCAAAACGTGTATCTCCAAAACGAGTTGGGGCTCGTGGACCCTAGAGTGTGGGCAGGGTACGCACGCATCGTTTGTGCAGTGTGGGCGAATCCGGGCATCAAACTGACCTGGCCCGACCACAGGCCGGTGCTCGACGCCGGCTTTGCCACCTTGGTCGAGACATGTGCCACACCTTAGCCGTAGCCTTCACGGTGGTGGTAGAGCGCGGCGTAGGATGTCTTGTGGTTGGTTCGTGAGCAGACAAGATGCGTCGTCAGATAACAATGTGGTTGCCGCTTCCGCGCGCCTGCGGCGCGCTCCAGAGTACACGGCGCCTAAGACGTGCGGGCGGGTGAACGAGTTGGGTGAGGTCCGGCGGTGCATGGCCCGTGGGCATTCGTGCTGGCGCCGCGTCGGCAACCTCTGAACGTTATCTGACAGCCACTGCACGAAAGGCAATCGACGAGTTGTCGATGTGACTGCGAGTGTCGATACGGACGCTACTTGAGAGGATGCGGCGGGCGTCAGGCCCGCTCAGGACGCCCGAACCTAAATCGAGCCAGCGTCTTCGGGCCCCACAGGTAGACAACAATGAGCACGTAGAGAATCGCGGCCACTGCAGTGATCTGCGGCCTATAGAAGGGGACCGCCCTTTGAAGGTTGTCCTGAGGCCAAAGGCTCCAGAACAGACCGAAAGTCCAATGGCAAAGCGCCATGGAGAATAAGCTCTTGCCTGAGTTGTTGTAGATCCACACGAACAACACCCGGGCAGCGACCGTATACGTGGCGTGCCAGAAGATCCACACGGCCGAGTAGTAGCCACTGATCACGAAGCCCGGAATGTGGTAGCCAGCCCAGGCAAGACCTAGGATGAGCCCCGTCATGAGTGCGCCATGACGATCCTGCAATGGGTCGAGCGCATAGCCAGTGAGCCCCAGCTCCTCTCCATAAGTCATGAAGAAGACCGTGCAGTAACCGAGAAAGCCGATCAGCGAAAAGGTCGGCGGAGAGATGTCGGCGCCGGCCTGCCGCAGAATCAGGTAGTTGATGAAGCCAAGGCTGGGAAAGACGAACAGGATCGGGAGAAACCATATTCGGGGTCGAATTCTGCTGACATCATAGGTCCGTCGCAGGAGCGTGACGGTCCCCCCCCAGCCGCGCTCGCGGTAGGTGAGGATGAGCGAAGCGATCATCGGCATCGCCAATCCGGCCTGGAACAGCTTGAACCCCGGGAAGAGCTGGACATCCACAGCGGCGCCGATCACCCAGAACGGAATGCAAAGTCCGAACAAGACCAGGAAGTAACGAGGTACCGAGCCGCGGTAGGGGGCTTTGTCTTCCATCACCGTCGAGTCCAAAGGGCAACGTGACCGAGCGGGAACATGATCTCCGTCACGAAGGGTGGGAAGGAGAGCAGAATAGAGGGCGCCAGGGCCGCCAGCGCGGCACAGCCAAGAACGGTATGGCCATCCTGGCACGTGCAGTGGCCATCAGATAACAATGTGGTTCGCGCCTCCGCGCGCTTCGCGCGCTCCGGAGTACACGGCGCCTATGGCGCGCAGGCACGTGGACGAGTGTGAGGATGTCGGGCGGTGCATGACTGAGGAGCGTTCGTGCCTGGCGCCGCGTCGCGAACCTCTGAACGTTAGGTGACACGAGTCCTGGTCACGATACTCCCCTGTGGTGACGCACCAAGTGAGGTAATGGATCGCCCTAC
>JBEBGB010000576.1:0-3581 GCA_040081675.1 Vicinamibacterales bacterium | reverse complement strand
CCACTCTTGGTACGGCACCTGCTCCGGCAGTTCACCGACAACACGCCCCTGTGCGTCGAGCGCCTGCGTCAGGAGCGTGTGGCACGTCGCGCACAACTCCGAAGCGCGGATGTGTGCGCCTTGTTGCTGCTGGAACGAGGACGACGACTTCATGATCGTCGTGTGACCGGCGCTCGGCTCGAACGGTCCGTAGATATGTCGCTGGCCCGGCTTTGCCGCCTCGTCGATTTTGAAGCCGCCGACGAAGCTCTCGCGTTTGCCGAAGTTCTGGTCTGTGATCTGGTGACACACCGTGCACGAGACCCCATCGTCAGCGAGGCGGTCGGAGAGCTTGCCCGGATCGGGAGGCAGGTGCGCGAACGAGGTCCCCTCGCCACCTGCGAGCTTGGCTTCGTAGCGCATCATCGGCATGTGGCAGATGGTGCACTCGTCCTGAATGAGAGCCGCCGCCGTCGGATGATCCATGGTCTCGCGACGGACGCCTGCCATCCAGTACGGATCGCGCCCGGCGTTGCCCATCATGCTCGTGCGCCAGCTCGTGCCAATCGACAGGTCTTCGCCGCTCGACGAGGTCATGCCGTTGTGGCATGCAAAGCATCGGTCCGAGGTCTGGAAGTGCGTGCCGTAGTCCTTGTGCGCGGTGACGTCGACAGGGCGGCTGCCAGTGCCGCGGGAAGCCGATTCCTGCGTGGACTGCGCACGTGGCGCGGTCGCTTGTGACCCGACGAACAGCAGCGCGAGGAGCGAGAGCGAGGCGAGTGTCCTGAACATCTCGGTTCTCCGTCACCAACCCTGGAAGAGGCCGCCGTCCATCCAGTCCCACAACCCGTAGAACATCAACTGTCGTTGACGCCCGTCGGTGTTATTGACTGGGATGCGGTAGCCGACACTGGCCAGCACGTGCATGCGCTTGTTCAACGGAATCTGCAACTGCGGCACGATGTCCCAGTTGGTCCGCGCACCGTCGACCAGCTCGCGGTCGGCGATGAACTCCATCATCGGCGTCCAGCGGCGACCGTGGCCGCCGTCGGCGCTGAACGTCTTGCCGATGGCCGATCGGAGATAGGCAGCCTTGGCCACCTTGTCGGGGTGCGCCGGCAGCTCGATACCAGAGTGCAGCTGGAGGTGTCCGCTGCGGAAGATGCGCTGGCCGAAGGCGAGGTAGCCTTCGAAGATCGTGGACTCACCGCCGGTGCCGACCACTGGGTTGCCCGTCGGGGCGATGAGCTCGCCGCCAAAGCTGAAGATCGACCCTCGTCGAACGCTGTGGGCGACCTTCTGCTTGTAGCCGAGCGCCAGGTCGCCAAAGGCTGTTCCCCAGGCGCCGGTCTCGTGAGAGAAGGCGTAGGGGATGATGACTTCCATCATGGCGCTGCTGCCGATGCGCCGCTCGTAGATCACCGTGGACGCGATACCAGCGGCGCCCTGCGCGTTGACCGAGCCAGCCACCACGGTCTCGTTCTCCGGGAACGCCTTCTCGGTGACTATGGGCCGCGGGAAGTTGAGGTCTCCTTGTGGCCAGCGCGAGTCCTCACACAGGCTGCGAACATGAGCGATGACCTTGCCGATCTGTTCTTGTGTCAACAGATCCCTGAACGACGGCATGATCTGGGAGAAGCCGCGCGCGGGGCCACCGTTGGTGATGACGGCGCGCCACTGAAAATCGGGCTCGACCGTCGAGGTCGGACAGTCGCTGAAGTCCGGGAATGTCGGCGGCAATTCGAAGCCTCTGAGGGCGTCCACCTGTCCGCTGCCATCCGCGCCATGGCACGACACGCAGCCGGCCTGGTAGATCTGCTTGCCTGTGTCCAGCGTGAGCTTCGAGACGGTCGGCGGAGACGCCGGGTTCTGGCTCTGAGCGATCACCGACGCGACGTTGATGGAGAAGATCGTGAGGAGCACCGACCCGAGCCAGCGCACCACCCAGTGTGTGTGTGTCATGTGTCTGCTACCCGCCAAGCGACCAGGCATTGTACGTGACAGGCCAAGCCAGGCCACGCCGAACTGCCAGGCCACGTCGAACCATTCACAGCGACGTGGAAAATGGAATTCGAGGCAGGCGCGAGCCGGGCCAAGGACGTCAGCGTCGATGGGTTGCCGCTGCTCTCGTGAATGCGAAGGCGGCTACGCCGTGCGCCGTCGCTTGGTTGCGGTCCCTTGCGCTCCGTCCTTGCTCCCTGTCGAGCGTTTGGCTGCCGCGGGCGGCACCGTCGACTGCGCGGGCTTCTTCTTCGAACTGCTGATCGAATCGAGACTGCGTCGCAACGCTTCCATGAGATTGACGACCTTCGGCGGCTCCTGCACTTCCTGTGCAACGATTTCGCGGCCAGTGATCTTCGCGTCGATGATCTCGCGCAGCCCTTCCTGGTAATCGTCCCGGTAGTCGGAGAAATCGATCGACCCTTCGAAGGTGCCAATCACCTGCTGCGCCAGCGCCACTTCCGCCGGCTTCACCGTCTCGGGCATATCAGCAAGTTCGTCGATGGCGTCCATGCTGCGAATCTCACTGGCGTGTCTGAGCGTGTACATGATGAGACCGCGCTCGCGCGGCTGCACCTTGATCAGGTACTCACGCCCGTAGAGTGCCACTTTGCCGATGCCGGCCTTGCCCTTCATGCCTTCTCGAATGACCGCGAACGCTTCCTTCGCCACCGGTCCGTCCGGCGCGAGGTAGTAGGGCTTGTCCATATAGATGGGATCGATCTCCACATCGTCGGTGAACTTCTCGAGATTGATGACGCGTGTCGAGTCGACGCGCACCTTCTCGACATCATCCTCGCTCATGACGACGTAGCGACCCTTCTCGAACTCGAAGCCCTTGACGATGTCCGTGTTCGGAACCTCTTTCTGGCACGTCGGGCACCACCGCTTCTGCTGAATGCGAGTCTGGCACTCGGCGTGGAGCTGGTTGAAACTGATCGTGGCGCTCGCATCGGTGGCAGGGAACACCTTCACCGGAATGTTCACGAGGCTGATCTTGAGGTATCCCTTCCAGGTCGGTCGTGCGGCCATGTCAGCGGTCCTGTTTGCCTTTGTCGTTGATGGGCGCGATGTCCTGGTCGACGCTGACCTTGAATTCGCGGAAGTCAGAGTAGGTTGCCGAGCCTTCGACGCGAGTACCGTTCAACTTGTTCTCGTAACGCTCGTGCATCTCGACAGGCACGGGCAGATTGATGCCCTCGACCGAGCCGTACGCCACGTGGATCGCCGCCCTGAGCCAGAGATCCTCGACGCCGATCTCGGTCATGTAGATCTGCGACGTCGTACGGTCCAGCCAGAAACGACCGCTGGCCGTGAGGTTCTTGCCCTGGGGCGACACCACCATGGTCCTGATCTGCGTTTCCCTGAACGTGACGACGAGCGCGTCGGGTGGCGCAGCGAATGCAGCCGATTTGGGCAGCTCGATCTTCTCGCCCGGCTTTTCCATCTCGAACTGGAAGGCACCCTGCATGCGCCGATCGAGCACCGCGAGCGCGAGCACTGGCAGGTTGATGTTCCGTTCGATGTCGCCGATGTTGTAGCGCGAGCTCTCGTCCATGATCTTGCGCGATTGTGCTGCAGTCGACTTCGACGGCTCGAGA
>JBEBGB010000086.1:0-13345 GCA_040081675.1 Vicinamibacterales bacterium | reverse complement strand
CGCGACTTCATCCAGCCGATCGATGTGCCCCTGAACACGCTGGTCGAACCGCCGGCGGTACTGATCGCGTTTCTGAGGAACGAGTATTCGTGCCTGCTGGACATCCTCATCCGCCGCTCGGCGCTCGATGCCGTCGGCGGCTACGAATTGGCGTTTCGCAACATGCACGAAGACCAGGTGTTTCACGCAAAACTCTGCATGCGCTTCCCCGTCTTCGTCGCCGACAACACCTGGTGCCGCTACCGGCAGCACCCCACGTCGTTCATTGCCAAGCGGCTGTCTGGACCATTGCGCAACGAGTACCGCAAGCGGTTCCTCGATTGGGTCCGCCAGTACGCAGATGAACACCGGGTCATCAACCCCGCGCTCCGCGCCACGCTGCGGTCCGAGTCGTTCGCCGTTGCCTACCCTCGTTTCACACACGCCCGACAGCGTTTCTGGAAATTCAGGCAACGTCTCCTGGGCCGTCCCGTGCCCAGCCTCCCGCACGAAACAGAGGCCTGAGCATTGGCCGCACCTGCTCAGATGAGGTCCCCCTTGCCACCCAGCCACGTGCACGCCGAGCAGGGGGGCCTCATTCTGATGTACCACCGCATCGCACCAATCGACTCCGATCCGTGGATGCTCGCCGTGACGCCGGAGCACTTCGCGGCGCATCTGGAGGTCCTGCGTCGCACGACCTCACCGGTGCCGCTCCGCCGGTTCGTGGCGGATCATCTGGAGGGTGCCGTCGGCGCACGTACGGTGGCCGTCACCTTCGATGATGGCTACGCGGACAACCTCCACGCGGCCAGCCCGCTGCTGGTGAAACACGACATTCCAGCGACCGTGTATGTCGCGACCGGGTTCACGGGAACGACGTGCGAGTTCTGGTGGGACTGCCTCGAACGCGCGATCCTTCCTCCGAGACAGCTACCATCGACGCTCACGCTCACACTCGGTGGGCAAGAGCGCCGCTGGCGCTTGAGCGCGGTCAATGCACTCAGCCGGATCGGCATCAGACGGTCACGGATCCGATTCCTCTTCAACGTCAGGGAACATCTGCTGCCGCTGTCCAACGCGGACCGCGACGAAGCGGTCCGTTACCTGCTGGACTGGAGCGGGTCGACCGTACCGCCGCGCGCGAACCGCCGCGTCATGACGGCTGACGAATTGCGACAGATGGATGCCGGCGGCCTGATGGAACTCGGGGCACACACGGTGTCTCACCCGCAACTCCCGTCACTGCCGGCTGACGCACAGCTCGAGGAAATGGCACGCAGCCGGGCGGACCTCGAGGGCATCCTCGGGCACCCCGTCTGGTCGTTCAGCTATCCATACGGCGCGGCCGATGAGACCACGATTGCCCTGGCGCGCTCGCTTGGCTTCGAGTCTGCGACAGCCGTCCACGAGGAAACGGTCTGGCGTGAGAGCGATGTATTCCGCCTGCCCCGCTTTGCCGTGCGCGACTGGGACGGCGCGGAGTTCGAGCGTCGCCTCAACGAATGGTTCCGGCAACGCGTGGCGCCCGAGACTTAGACGCCTGTGGTGACGCAGCGATCGGCGACTTCGGCGCCGAGACGCTCGACAGTCGCGTTCAGGTCGCTGGTCAGATCGTTTCGCACCGACACGACGTGCGTCGCGGGGAGCCGTGACCGCAGCGCGGCCAGGTCTTTCCTGGTGAAGTCGACGCGGGACACGGCGTCGGCAGCCTCGACAGGTGTCACGACGCGACCGTCTCTGTCGCGCGCACGCCTGATGAGCGTGTCGACGTCGATTTCGACGAGAACCACCATTCTCGTTGTTGGTGGTACCAGAAGGTCGAAGGGCTCGTTCGCCAGCAATGCGTCAAGGGTCAGGTCGGTCCCTGAGGCTCGTCGCAGTGATCGAAGCAACTGGAACAACCCCTCATCACGGACCAGCAACATCCTTCGTTCGGACCAGTGCAGCGACTGATACGTCAGCATACAGGCCTCGCGAAGAAGCGCGCGTCTGAGCGTCCGGTCTGCGACGTGGCGCCGCATGACGCGCCACCACGCGTGCGCGCGCCGAGGATGTCTCGCGAGTGCTGGGGTCAGTCGGCTATCCGAGTACGCAGCCCGCGACACGAACGGAACACCGCGAGCCCGCAGCGCGCCGGCGACTCCATCGGCAAGCGCACTCTTGCCTGAGCAGGCCAGACCGACGAACTCGAGACCGTGAAGCGCCGTGCCCCATTGTCCGTCCTTCATGCGTGTCTCCGCGCGCAGCGATTCAAGCGACATGCATCATCGACCGGCGGCGGCGCGGTCGATGAGCGCCAGCAATCGTTCCACCGCGATCGGTGGAGCCATCTGTTCGATAACCGGAGAGCGCCGCATGGGCAACGAATGCGGTTCGTTATGCCACATGCGAATCATCGCCTTCGCCAGCCCCTCCACGTCCCGGAGTGCAACCAGATACCCGTTCATGTCGTCCTGGATCAGTTCATCGATCGAGGCGCCTGCCGATCCAATCACGGGCACACCGAGTGACAGACTTTCAATGACGGTGTTCGGCAGATTGTCGACGGCCGACGGCAGCACCGCGGCGGTGGCCCCCGCCAGCACCACCATCAAGCGGGGGCGGTCCAGTGCACCGAGGTGAACGACCTTGTGCGAGTGTTCGCCCCAGAGAGCGCGGGCGCGCGCGACCAGACCTGGTTCCTCTTCGGGCCCCGCCCAGACCATGCGAAAGTCGGGAACCGAGGCCCACACCAACGGCAATGCGGCGGTCACGACGTCGGTCCCTTTGCGTCGACGCAGCTGCCCAAAATGCACGAGGTACTTCGCCGGGAGATCCGGCGGCCCAGGCCCGTCTGGCGACTGCAGCGTCTTCAGCGGTGGACGTACCACGTCGAGGTCCAGGCCGTGCCGGCTCTGAAAGTAGTCCGCCAGATAGCGACTCGGTGCATATGCACGATCGGCCCGCCTGATGCACCGGCGTTCAATCAATCCAACCAGCGGCGCTTTGAGGGGAACCGTGTCCGCGTCTGTACGCAGGTAGAGTTCGCCCGACCAGCTGCAGCGAACAACATGGGTTCGCCAGCGACGGTGAGGGACGAACAGGCCGGTGAAGCCGAAGTCGGCGCTCTGCACGGCGTCAAAATGCTCGGCGCGTTCGAGGTCCGCCAGTCGCCGCGCCAGAGCGTACGCGCCCGCAAGTTCGCTGACGAGCTCGATGGCCAGCCCGAGGTGGTGGCTCGCGTTCCGGGCGGTCTTCCACATCGGATGTGAGGCCGACGGCGCATGAACCCGGTGGACGGGAACGCCGCGAAACGCGGTCGTGCCCGAAGCCGATCGCGTGAGCGTCACAATCTCGGGACGATGACCCGCTTCGAGGAGCGCCTCGGTCATGCGGGCGAGATACGAAGCCAGACCGCCCTCGCTGGTCGTCTCGGTGACAAACTCCGGAGTCAGAAACGCCATGCGGAACGACCGTCTGGGTCGCACCGCGTCTGCAAGACCGGTCTGGGTCGGATCGATGTCGCCCATAAGACTGTGCGTTCCTGACGTGCGTCTGCAGTCGTCGTTCAACGTCGTTGACGTCGGCCGCCTGCCGCAGCGCGCTGTCGGTCAGGCATCAGGCAACAAATCTCGTCGCAGGTGTTCGCCAAGCCGCAGTGCCAGGGCAACGGCGGTGTAGGTCGGGTTCGCACAGCCAGACGTTGGGAACACCGACGCTCCAACGACACAGACCGAACTCGTGGTGTGGAGGCGGCACTGGTCGTTGACGACGGAGGTTGCGGGATTGGTGCCCATGCGAGTTGCGCCCATGTGGTGCGAGGCATCGGAATCAATCGGCCATGGGTCATCGGTGTCCTTCAGGTCGGATCGCAGTGTCCCCCAGTTGGCAGCCGCCACCTCTCGTCGAAGTACGTCGTGAAGTCGCACGACCGATCGGCGATCGAGCTCGCCGCACCGGTGCCTGACCCTGGGCAGTCGCATCCCAAACGCGTCGGTGCGGTCGGACAGCTCCACCCGGTTGTCCGGGTCCGGCGCCATTTCCATGAAGTTGCGGAGCCGAATCGACGTCACCAGGGGCTGCGCCCCTCGGGACAGCCGCGAGCGCGCATAACGTGCGACCGTTCGCCAGTGTCGGGCTATCTGAGTCGCCATGCCCAGATGTCCGGCTCCGGCCGACAGGTTCGCGGTTGCCTGGTCATCGCCCGTCTCGGCATAGGAGCGCAGTTCCACGAGGTGGTCCCGGTTCGCGCGACGGAAGGCTCGCATCAGCGCGTGCGAACGCTTGGTGTAGGAGACCAGCGCGTCCACCCCAGGATTGTCAGACCAGTCGAAGATCGGTTCGAACCGCACATAGGAGTTGAGGACACGGTCGCGTTCCTGAAGCTGCGGCGTCAACCGAAGGCCGGCATAGCCAGCGTACCCCAGGCCCGGATACAGGAAGCCAAAGTAGCCAGGGAGCGGTCCTTGCGCGTCGACCAGGTCGATCGTGCCGTAATTGGCCTTCGGGTGGTTCATGAAATAGCGACCGACCTGCCCGCGGTCATTGCCGAGCCCGTCTTGACACGCGAACGTCGAGTTGAGCAGCAGTCGGGCATTCTCGATGCCGCCGCACGCCAGCACAATGACGCGCGCATCCACACGACATACGGGCCGGTCCGGGAACGCCAACCTGACGCCGCGCGCCCTGCCCGAGCCGTCGCCCTCGAGGCTGGTCACAGTCGCGCCCATCACGACATCGACGGTGGACCGAAACACGCTCGCGAACTCAGCGCCAAAATTCTGGGGCGGATCCGCGGCAAGGAACGTTTTTTCTTCAAGGCCGCTCCAGCGCGGGATGTGAGCGTCGCGCGACGGCAGCCACGAAAGGGACGACAGATGCTCCCACGAAGGGAAGCGAAAGCGCCGGGACGCCATTTGATAGAAAGGTTCCAGGTCCAGTCGAGCGATGGGCCAACCCGAGAACGGGACCCAGGGCCTGTTCCGAAAGTCGATCTCGTCAAGCGGACTCGAGAGTCCCGCCCATGTGGTCGACGTGCCACCCAGCACTCGTTCCCGCGAGTCCGGCTTGATCTGAATCCCGTCTGACTGAACATCGCGGAGCGCGTCGGAAAAGGCACTCGCCGTGCGACCTCCGCTTTCGACCACGCAGGTTCGTAGCGTGCTGTCGGCCAGGCTATGGGCGAGCGCGATGCCGGCAGGTCCGGCTCCAACGATGCACACGTCGTACGCGGAGTTGGGCTGGCTCGGCAGATCTCGGGCCTCAAGCAACATGAGCACACGCTCTGGACTGCGAGTCGGCCTTGCCACAGCACCACGTGCACACGGCATCCGCTGCGCACACCGCTGTCGGCTCAACGTGACCAGAGTCTGGCGGCATCTGCTACTTGACCACGACCGCCTGCATGTTGGACGGCAGCATGGAATCGCACTCGTGCGCCGGATCCATGGTCCGACGGTTGTACTGTCGAATCACAAAGCGGTCGAGGAGCGGAAACGCGTGCACGAACAGCTCGATGACGGGTCGAAGCGGCGGGAAGATCTCGCACTGCAGCAGAATACGCTGCAGCAGAATGCCAATGGTGGTGAAGGGTCCGCAGTTGCCGCGAAGCACTTCGAAACGGCTCCACTTCTTGAACAGTAAACGCAGGCTGAACGGCGTGTAGTGGAAATAGTCGTCGGGACACTGATGAAACGAGAAGCAGGCACTCGCCGACACGAGCACCTTGCCGCCAGGCTCGAGGATGCGGTGCAACTCATCGATGAAGCGCTGAGGATCAGGAATGTGCTCCAGCAACCCGCAGCAGACGATGAGGGGATAACTTTCGGATGGGATCGCCGAAAGTCCTTCGAACGCGAAATCTACCAACAGGTCCGGCTTGTCGTCGGCTCTCTTCGAGACGATGTAGCGATTGGGAAAATCGCTGAGGCCCTCTTCCGGGTGCAGGATCAACACCCGCGCTGTGGTGGCGTACGGCTCGAGGAATCGCCGGATCAGCGGACGCGAGATCTTGCTGTCACTGAACGAGAAACGACTGAGCCTCCGCCAAAAGGAGACACGGGTAGTGGACGAGTTCATGGAAGACGGCTCCGCGTTTCTTGGCATCCAGATGTTCCGTGCGCCTGACCGTCTCATCGGAGGAACTCGCTGACGGGAGGCCACGACCGAATCGCGCTTACAATATGCTACCTCGACAATTAAAAACGGCGACCGTTCAAACGTCGATGCGGCATCGCAGCGATTGCCGCAACGTCGTGCGACACACGCGGATGCGGTGGCGGTGCGGAGCAGGGACAGGGTGACTGCGACAGTGCGGGTAGCGTTCTATGTGCCTTCTCCAGACCTGGTTCGCCACGCTCCGGCGGCAGCCGCTGACTACTGGCCGTGGATCGCCACGGCGGTCGAAACCATGCCTGCCCAGTTGGGTGACGGCCGCGGGATCTGCCCGTGGCTCGGCCCCTACAACTGGACGTTGCAGACGTATCTCGAGCTGCGTGACAGCGGCTTCGACTGCGAGCTGACCGCGTCGCTGCCGGCGGACGGCGTCATCATCGCGCACGGCGATTTTCTGCCGCCTGGCATCGCCCCATCCGCTCGCCAGTTCATCGTCGAGATCAAGCCCGATCGCCCTTTGCAGTGCCGCTTCGCCAATTTCGCGATTACCCAGAACACATCCGACCCGATCTGCCAGCGGCCAGCCCGTCTCTTCGTGCGTGCGGCAGCCCTGCCCTACTGGCCGCAGCCCGGACTCGTGCCGAGAGACGACGCTCGAGGCGACCGCTTCGAGAACATCGGCTTCATGGGTCGCGCACAGAACTTTCTCGACGACACCGACGCGGTCTCGACTGGACTGGAGGAGCGCGGTCTGAATTGGGTGGTCGTGCCGGTCGAACGATGGCACGACTACACGGCGCTGGACGCCGTCGTGGCCGTCCGGCCTCCGGCGGACGTCAGCCGGAGTGAGGCCGTTCCCTTTCAAGCGGCCAATCGCAAGCCTGCTTCCAAGCTGGTGAACGCATGGCTCGCGGGAGTACCGGCCATCCTGTCGCCAGACGAAGCGTTCCGGCAACTGCGAACCTCACCACTCGACTACCTTGAAGCCGAGTCGGTGGCCGATGTACTCGCGCGTGTGGATCAACTGCGACACGACGCAGGGCTGCGACGGGCGATGGTCGACCGCGGCCGTCAACGCGCAGCCGAGTTCACACGCAGTCGCGTGACGTCGCGATGGGCGGCGCTGATTAGCGAAGAGATCGTGCCGGCAGCAGAGGTATGGCGAACGGCGCCGACACGGCGGGCCGCGTTCTTCGCGGCGCGAGCCATCGCTCACGCGTTTCGCTGGCGCATCCAACAGTGGCTTACGACGCGCGAGCGCGCTAGGTGAGTCCAGCCATCGCCCGGAACGACGTGTTCGACGCAGCAAGCTGCGCATACGTGCCCTGCGCGACGACCTTGCCGTCCTCCATCATGAAAATGACATGGCAATGGCGAACCGTTGAGAGCCGGTGGGCAATCAGCACAATCGTGCGGTTCTCGGCGAGCTGGTGGGTGGCCTCCATCACCGCTTCTTCCGTGAGCGTGTCGAGCGCACTCGTGGCTTCGTCGAATACGAGCACATCGGGCTGATGGTAGAGGGCGCGGGCGATGCCAATACGCTGCCTCTCGCCTCCGCTGATGCGGACACCGCGCTCGCCCACCACCGTCTTGTAGCCCTCGGGTTGTTTCGATACAAACTCGTGGAGATGGGCCGCGCGAGCCGCGCGCTCGACTGCTGCGTGGTCGATCTCCGCGTCGGGTATGCCGTACGCGATGTTTCGCGTAATCGTGTCGTCGCACAGGAAGATGCTTTGCGGCACGTATCCGAGACGCGAGCGCCACAATGCCATCGTGGTGGCGTCAAGGGTGACGCCGTCGATCAGCACCTCGCCTGTGCTGGGGGTGTATAGCCCGAGCAGCAGGTCCACCAGTGTCGTCTTGCCGCAGCCCGATGGTCCAACGAGGCCGACCATGGTCTCCTTCGGCATCAGCAGATCGACGTGATTCAGGGCCGACCGCGTTGTTCCCGGATACACAAACGACACGTCGCGGAAGCGAATCTCGCTGCCGGCCGTCTTCCGATCGGGTTTCGGCGCCGGCAGACTCTGGATCCGGGCCGGCACGTCGGACGGCGACGTCAAATCGGCGTACAACTCGTCGAGCGCCGCGGTGTGGAATCGAATCGACGTGATGCCTGAGAAAATCTGATGGAACGTCGGCAAGAGCCTGTTGCCGGCGAGTCCATACAGCGCAATGATCGGCAACACTCGATCGAGGGACTCACGTGTCTGCAACAGGTAGAGCAGCACCGTGAGCAGGCCGCCGAATGCAATCGTTTCGAGCGCGAACGGGGGCAACTGGCGCACGAGTCCGTGCGACGCATTGGTCATCGAAAACTCAAGGGACGGACCGCTGAATCTCGCGAGGAAGCTCGCCTCGCGCCCGAGAACCTTCACGTCCTTGATTCCGCCAAACGCCTCGCTCGCCACCCGGTATCGCGCCAGTCGTGCCGCAACCTGGCGCTCGCCCAGTCGTTTCTGCCTGCGACGCACCAACTGGTAGATCAGCACGTACGCCCCGCCCAGGCTCGCTGACACCAGCGCCGCCAGTGCGGGGTCCATGGCGATAAGCAGCGCAATCATCAGCAACGCCGCCACTCCCTTGGACGCCACCTCCAGGCACGGCACAACGACGCCCTCGACCACGGTCAGGATCTCGCTGAGGAGGGTCTTGGTCAGCCGTGCGCCGTGTCGGCCGAGGAAGAAGCTGTACGGTTTCCAGAGATACCTTTCCAGCAGGCGCTCGGCGATCCGATGGTGGTTGCTCCAGACAAAGCGAAGACCCAACCACGAGGTCAGCGCCGCAAGGGCATTGCCAGCGGCGAACACGACGACAACAACAATCCCGACGAAGATGAGGAACTGGCGCTCGGTTTCGAAGCCAAAGGTGGCGTACATCCACCGCAGCCACGCGTGATCACCAAGGGCACCTGGGTTGGCCACCAGCGCGATGAACGGCATGACCGAGGCGATTCCCAGCGTCTGAATCACGCCGGTCACGAGCATGGCCGCAAACAGCGCGGCCATCTTCCAGCGTTCTTCGCGCGGAAAGAGCGCAAGCACTTTGCGGAACATGTCAACGCTCACTCGGAAGCATCCCTCCTCGTCATGTTCTGCACGGCAGTGTGTCGACCTTCTCGCATCTACCTCTCACGATAATCGGCCCGCCAGCACGCACCTGCTGTTTGGGCCCTGTCACATAGGATTCGGCGCCGCGTCCTCGACGGCCGATGCGACCCACCGCACCCGACCATTGTCGTGCAAATGCACGCGAACCCGACGGGAGTGACAGGTTCGACTGCTCGAAGGCGCAGACTCGCCAATGGCAAGGCCGGTACGGTCAGGCCGGCCATCCGACACGGTTTGACCATCTGTTCACACATCCGCAGCAGCGATTCTAACAATAGTCGAGCTGGTGCTGCCGCCGTGAGATGCTAGTGGGCCCGATTACCCCTTACACATGAAGCGTTACGACCTGGTCATCGTCGGCGGGGGCATCGTGGGCATGGCCACGGCACTCCAGATTGTTCGTTTGACGAGAGCCAGCGTGCTCGTTCTCGAAGCCGAGAGCGCGCTCGGGGCGCATCAGACTGGACACAACAGCGGCGTCATCCACTCCGGCGTCTATTACAAGCCAGGCTCGCTCAAGGCGACGAGCTGCGCGAGCGGACGCGAGGAGATGTACGCGTTCTGCGCCGAGCACGCCGTCATGCACGAACGCTGCGGCAAGATCGTCGTCGCGACGAGCGAGGCAGAACTGCCGAAGCTCGCTGAACTCGAGGAACGGAGCCGCGCCAACGGCCTTCCAGGAGTCAAGCGCCTCACTGCGTCGGAACTGAAAGAGCATGAACCGCACGTAGCTGGCCTGGCCGGTCTGCTGGTCCCAACCACTGGCATCGTCGACTACAAAGATGTCGTCACGAAGTACGGCGAGCTCGTTCGAGCCGCCGGGGGCGAAGTGGCGCTGGACTGTCGGCTCGTCGGTGTCGCTCGACGTGGCAGCGACATCGTCCTGGAGACGACGCGCGGTGAGTTCGAGACGGCGTACGTCGTTACCTGCTGCGGCCTGCAGTGCGACCGCATCGCGCGCATGTGCGGGTCGGACCCTGGAGTGCAGGTCATTCCGTTTCGGGGCGAGTACTACGAGCTTGTTCCCGAAAAGCATCACCTGGTGAAGAACCTGATCTATCCGGTGCCCGACCCGAGGTTCCCGTTCCTCGGCGTGCATTTCACACGCATGGTGAAGGGGGGCGTCGAGGCCGGACCCAATGCCGTGCTGGCCTTCAAACGCGAAGGCTACACGTTCAGCAGCTTCGATGGTCGCGACGTCGCGGACATGCTCGGCTTCCCTGGCTTCTGGAAAATGGCGGGCAAGTACTGGCGCGCGGGGTTCGACGAATTTCATCGATCGCTCAGCAAGGCCGCCTTCGTCAAGGCACTTCAGAAGCTGATGCCCGAGATCGAAGAGAGAGACTTGAGGCCGGGCGGAGCCGGCGTCCGCGCGCAGGCTGTGGATTCAGACGGCAGACTCATCGACGACTTCCACATCAAGCAGGACGACCGGTTCATTCACGTGCTCAATGCACCCTCGCCTGCTGCGACGGCGTCTTTAAGTATCGGGCGCTCGATTGCCGAGATGGCGAAGAAGAACTTCAGCTTGTCGTAGCATGTCTACACATGAAATTGCTGGTCACGTATCTCAAAGCGTATTGGCCGCTGGTGGCGCTGGCCCTGGTGCTCGCTGCCGTGAATCAGATCTTCTCGCTCCTCGATCCGTTGATCTTCCGCTACGTCATCGATCGCTATGCCACGCGCTATTCGGAGTACACCACGTCCGAGTTCTTCAGAGGCGTGAGCCTCCTGCTCGGCATGGCTGTGGGCGTGGCGTTTGTGTCGAGGGTCGCGAAGAACTTTCAGGACTACTTCATCAACGTCATCACACAGCGTGTGGGCGCGCAGATCTACTCGGACGGGATCCGGCATTCGCTCGAGCTGCCCTATTCGGTGTTCGAGGATCAGCGCAGCGGTGAGACGCTCGGCAAACTCCAGAAGGTCCGCACTGACGTCGAGAAGCTGATCGCGTCCGCCATCAACGTCCTGTTCACCTCACTTGTGGGGATCATCTTCGTGATGGTCTACGCGTGGAGCGTGCACTGGTTGATTGCGCCGATCTACTTCCTCACGATTCCGGCGCTGGGTATCCTCAGCTCTGTCTTGAGCAGGAAGATCAAAGTCATTCAGAAAGTGATCGTTGCCGAGACCACCGCGCTGGCGGGAGCGACGACCGAGTCGCTGCGCAACATCGAGCTGGTCAAGAGTCTGGGGCTCGCGCCGCAGGAAATCTCACGGTTGAACAGCACCACGGACAAGATTCTGCAGCTCGAACTGAAGAAGGTCCGCTATATCCGCAGCCTGAGCTTCATTCAGGGCACCGTGGTCAACCTGCTGCGCACAAGCATCATGTTCCTGATGCTCTACTTGATCTTCACGCAGGCCATCACTGTCGGACAGTTCTTCTCGCTCTTCATTTACTCGTTCTTCATTTTTGGTCCGCTGCAGGAGCTGGGCAACATCATCAACATCTACCGAGAGGCGGAGGTCTCGCTGCAGAACTTCCAGAATATTCTCGACATGAAGAAGGAGCCGCGGCCGGTCAACCCGGCGCCGCTTCCGGAGCTTCTGCGTCTCGAGTTCGACCACGTAGGTTTTCAGCATCAGACCGCGTCCACAAAGGCGCTGACGGACATCTCGTTCGAGGCACAACGTGGAGACACGATTGCGTTCGTTGGCCCGTCTGGCGCCGGTAAGACGACGCTGGTCAAGCTGCTTGTGGGTCTCTACCACCCGCAAACGGGAGACATTCTCTATAACGGCCACTCGGCCGCGGCGGTCGACCTCGATCAGTTGCGCGAGCGGATTGGCTTTGTCACGCAGGACACGCAACTATTTTCGGGTTCGATTCGAGAGAACCTGCTCTTCGTGAATCCCGCGGCGACCGACGAGGAGTGTCTCGACGTGCTGCGCAAGGCGGCGTGTCACACGCTGCTGGCGCGCGCACACAACGGCCTCGACACGGTGATTGGCGAAGGCGGCGTGAAGGTGTCTGGCGGGGAGAAACAGCGGCTCTCTATCGCGCGTGCGCTGCTGCGTCGGCCGCATCTGCTCGTGTTCGATGAAGCCACATCGTCTCTCGACTCGCTGACAGAAGAAGAGATCGGCGAGACGATTCGGCAGGTTGGGCACAGTCAGGACGTGATGACTATTCTCATTGCGCACCGGCTGTCGACCATCATGCACGCGGATCGCATCTATGTCCTCGAGCGCGGCAGCGTGACCGAGTCTGGAACGCACGACGAGCTACTCGCGCAGAAGGGGCTCTATTACGCCATGTGGCGGCAACAGATTGGCGAGAAGCGGCCGGTCCTGGTCTCCGTCGCGCCTGCGCTCAAGGTTGCGACGGCGTAGCCTGTCGGCGGGAGAAGCGAGACTTGACCGACCGGATGTTGAGTCAAAGCGACGCGGGCATTGTGGCGTCGTCGACCCGCTACCGCGCCGCGGGAAACGGCTCCTCGGCTGCGGTCTCCGCTCTTGCGGCGCCACCCGGAACGTCCGGGCGGCGCCGCTCATTGTGCGCCTGCGGGCCGTTTCCATCTACCGCGTGAGGCGCGGCGCTCCACGGGCCGCCGCCACCACAAGGCCCACGTCGTGCAGAAGGGCTCCATTTAGTGCGGCCGGCACGCTGAGGACGACTGGCAGATGGATGCCACGCTTGGCTTTGGGAGTCAACGCCAGATCTTCGACGCTGACCGCGAGCACTTCGCGACAGGGAAACAGCAGGGCGCACATCGCTTGATTCTGCGTGCTCGACGACTCGCCCTGTCGAACTGCCAGGTGCGTCAGGAAATTGCGGACTGACTTGGACTCGATGCGCGGGTGCGGCTCACCTTGTTGTTCGGCGATGTAGGCGAAGAATCGTCGCACCCAGTCGGCGTAGCTGGACTCAGTTCGGTAGGAGTAGTGGCGCGTGCGAATCCGCGCTCGGAGGAGTTCGAGGGCCGCGAGCGGGTTCGCGTGTCCGGCCGAATCGACGACGATGCTTTGGGGAGGCGAGTGCCAGTCGGCGCGTTTGAGGAAGTTGACGAAGTAGATTCTGAGTGCCTGTTCAGCCTGACGCACCTGCCAATCCTGGCGACCTTGCTGCTCGAGTTCCTCGCAGAAGCGACGCACCTGGTCTGCCAGCGGTTCGCTGACGGCGGGACGGCCGAGAAACTGGCGAACAGATCGAACGC
>JBEBGB010000575.1:0-3611 GCA_040081675.1 Vicinamibacterales bacterium | reverse complement strand
CGGGACGCTGAACGCGATCGCGAGGACGGCGCCGAGGACGAGACGACGGATCATGGACGACCTCCAGGGAGACGGAACACCGGTCGATAGGCCGGCAGTTCCAGGTCTTGGGACAGATACACCTTGATGCGATGCCCCTCCCGAATGGTGACGGTCGGGAGCAGGTTCAGAAAGCGATCGAGCACGCGGGCGCTCGACTGCGAGACGCTGGCCGCCACGCCTTGGCGGTAGGTGTCGATCGCGGTCGCGTCGAAGCCGACGGCGCTCTGCCCTTGCGCAAAGCCCGCGATGACGCCGAGGGCGAGCGACACGCCGAAGATCTGCGCGTAGTGACGATCCACCTGATCACGCAGCCCCAGGTCACCGACCTGATTGAGGCCCTTGAACTGGTCCAAACTGATGTGTCCGCCGTTGGGCAGGATGACCCGATGGAACGTCACGGCCAAGCGTGACTGCCCGAAGGTGTTGACCGCGCGTGCCTCGCCGAGCACGCGGGCGCCGGCGGGAATCACGAGATGCTCGGCGGCATAGACCGCCACGCTCACCAGACAGTTCACCGGTCCGCTGAAGGTGCCATCGAGGCGGTTCGTCAGCACCGTCTCAATGAAGGTGCCTTCGAAGAGGGTGTACTGCGGCTCCCCGACAACGGCCGGCGCGGACGCGGCACGCCCGGAGAGCGTTGGGGCGGACACCGGTGGCGTCGGCGGCGTGGCGACCGCCCCGCCTGGAAGTCCGGGGAGCCCCGCGAGGATCGACGGGAGGACCACGGGCGGCGGCATCAGGAGTGCGAGCGCCGGATCCGTGGCGGGTGCGTTGGCGATCGGCGTCGGACTCGCGACCACGCCGCTGGCCCGCGAGAAGGCGACGTTATCCGCGAAGCGGGCCCGGTCGTCGCGTGTATCGCGTGGCGCGGGTCCATCGGCCACCGGTGTGGATGGCCCGGCGAGCCGTTGGCGCGGGCCCACACTGACCCGATCGTCTGGGTCGGCAGCGAGCGCCTCCTTCGTCAGCTGGAGTTGCGCCTGCTCGGCGGCCAGTCGCTGCGCTTGCTCTTGGATCCGGCGCTGATAGTCTTCGATCCGTTGCTGATTCGGATCGACGGCCACGGACGCCGGCGAGGGTGGAGTCGTGCGCCGAGGCGCCGCCGGAGGCCCCGAGAGCGCGAGGATTCCGACCATGACGAGCGCGGTCCCCACGAGGACCCACTGCTGCAAGTGTTTGGGCACCACGCCTGCGGGCAAACGACGGCGATCGGTGACGCGCCCGGGCGTGGTCGACACGTCAAGAGAGGGTGAGGGCTGTTCGGCCATGGCGTGCCCTACTTCCCGTCCACGCGCCGGAATGGGATCCGCGCGGCCCCAATCATCAGATACCCGTCGTCGAGCACCTTGGGGATCACGTAGGTGCCGTCCTGCACGTCGAAGTTCACGAGGTTCGGCTTGCCGTCTTTGAGTTCGTACAGCGCCGGCAGTTCCCGTGCCCCCGATTGGATAAACGTTCGGTGATCGTCATGAAACATCGCGTGCAGAAAGAACGGCTTGGTGTCCGCCTTGAAGCGGTACGCGAACTGGAGACTGAGCGGGTACGTCATACGAAAGGCCGTTAAGCCCGCGTCCAGCTCGGCGCGCGCGGTCTCCGTCGCCCGGCGCGCCTGCTCGCGCGCCAGGTCCGCCTGTGCGCGAAAATCGTCGAGCTGCTCGGCGGGCACAAACTTCTGGCGGCGACGAGTCGCCAGGGTCCCGTCGAGCGCGTCGGCTTCGAGGTAGACCGTCAGGTCGGCGTCCTGGGCCTTCTCCGGCGACACTTCGGTGAGCAGGAAGGCGTAGACCTGCCCGCTCGTGGTGACCACATTGAGATTCGTCTCCGTGCCGGCCTTGGCGGGCTTCACCGACACGAGGCCCCCGCGCACGTTGACGATCCAAAACTCCTTATCGCCGCAGGTCGCCTCGACGACCTCCTCGCCCTCGGGCAGGACGATGAGCGTCGTGTAGTGGAGCTTCGCGCGGAGCGCGACGAGATCGCGTGGGTGATACACGATCGTCCGAACACCTCGAGCCGCAGACACAGGGGCGACCTGGGCCGCGAGCGGAACGACGGCGACCACAGCGACGAGACACAACACGGCCATCAACCATCGATACAACATCGGGTCTCCTTTGCTCGGCGAGCGGTGAACGACGGGTTAGGCGCGACGCATGACGCTGAACAGCGCCGCGCTCTTCGGATCCACGTGCAGGTTCAAGACCTTCGCGACGTGGGGTTGTTTCAGCAGGAGCTGCTGCCGCGGGAGCAGCGTGGCGATGCGCGCGGCCTCGGTCGCGTTCAGATGGAACAGCTCCTGGTAGACCCCCTGATCGATGTGCGGATTCGCCAAAAAGATCTTCGTGGGACAGCTTTCGATGGCTACCCGGAGCAGTTCCGATCGCTGGAGGTCCTCACTGGATTGCGTGGCCATCAAGACACACGCGTTCTTCTTGCGCCACGTCTTGAGCGCCTCGGTCACGTAGGCGCGAATCGTGGGATCGCGGAGGAACCGCCAGGCTTCGTCGAGCACGAACACCTTCAGCGTGCCGGCCAGTGCTGGATCCAGCAGCGTCGCCGTCGCTCGATGGAGGAGATAGAAGAGCAACGGCTCGAGCACCAGCGGCACCCCGTCGAGGCCTTCGAAGTCCACATACTGAAACGGTGCCAGGGTGATCGTGTCGTCGACGTGATCAAACACCTGGGCGTACTGGCCGCCTTCCACCCACCGCTGGAGCTGCTGCGCGAGCCCGCGTGGCAGAATGTTGGCGAGAGTGAACAGGCGCCGCTGCTCAGGATCGAGCGCATAGAGCGTCTCGATCTGTTCATAGAGCGCCTGATCATCGGCGCGTGTCATCGCGTACTGCCCGCCTGTCTGGATCAAGACCTTGACGAACGTGAACAGAAACTGCAGGTTCGCTGGGGTCGGGTCCAGACAGAAGGGATTGATCGTGAATCCTGGACGGTCCAACGCCACCCTCAGCGACTGGCCGCCGAAGTAGGTGGTCAGCCCCTCGTAGCTCCCGCCCAAGTCGAAGATCAGCGTCCGCGGGCTATAGCGCTGGAGGTGGGCGATCAAGAAGTTGAGGAAGAACGATTTCCCGCTCCCGGTCGCCCCGAGCACCAGTGTGTGGCCCACGTCCTCGACGTGCAGGTTCAGGTGGTAGGGGGTGCCCTGCGTGGACTCCAGTAACGCGAGGGATTCCCGACCCAAATGCGCGTTGGTCTGAACGCCGGCGTCCTGAGCGAACAGCAGCGAGAGGTCCGCGTAGTTGGTGTTCAGCAAGTGCATCGAGCGGACGTTGTAGGACCCATTGCCAGGTAGCACGGCCAGCCAGGCATTGAGCAGGTTGTAGCGCTCGTCGGTCACCTGTGCGTCGTGCGCCGCGAAGGCCTTGAGGCAGGCACCGACGCTGCGCTCGAGTACCGCGAGGTCGCGGTCGTAGAGCACGACGGTGAGCGTGTATTGGCCGAAGTACCGACCCTGGAGAGTCAGCTCGGTCAGGGCCGCGCCGAGATCGCGGACGACGGCCGCGGCGCTGTCGTCGACCAAGACGTCCGCCGGCGCCGCGTTCGAGTCGGTGACGTAA
>JBEBGB010000574.1:0-3611 GCA_040081675.1 Vicinamibacterales bacterium | reverse complement strand
AATCCGCGGGCATCCAGCGCATCGGCAACGAGTTGGCGTAATTCCGGCTCGTCGTCCACGACGAGAACTGTGGGGCGGCTGGACATGGCAGTTGTCAGATGTTTTCGCCGGGCGAAACGGCCCCGTGCAACGAAACAGGGCAAACAGGCTCAACAGGTTCGCGCGAGTGTCGATAGATAGTATGGATCAGGTTGATCGTGTCTTCATCCGACACGCGTCAATGAGATCGACCTGGCGTGCAGACACGAGCAGATGAATCCCGACTCCCAGGCTGTCAACTTCCAAGTGCTCGTCGTCGATGACGATGCCAGCGCGCGTGAACTCCTGGTGGAGTTCTTCCGGGCGCGCGGGTTCGTTGTCGCGGGCGCCCAGGACGGACGCGCGGCCATCGCCACACTGCACCGATCGAACGCGTCGTTTGGTCTGGTGGTGACCGACCTCAATCTTCCTGGCGCTGACGGCTTTGCCGTGCTGCAGGCGGCGCGGCAGGCCAACCCGAGTAGTTACGTCGTCATCGTCACGGGCTACGCATCGCTCGACTCCGCGATACGTGCAGTGCGCGCCGGGGCGTACGACTACCTGACCAAGCCGTTCGCGCTCAGTCAGCTCGAAGTCATCCTCGAGCGCATTCACGATCGGATCACGCTCGAGGGAGCCAATCGTCGGCTTCAACCTTCGCGAGCGAGTGCCGATTATGCTGAACGAGCGGGCGGTGGCACGCTGGACCAGCGTCTGTCTGCCATCGAACGCAGCCTGGCACGAATCGAACGAGCGCTTGACCTGGCACGACCTCAGAAACGCGTGACTGGAACATGACGGCCGCCAGACGCGGCGCCGACCACCGTTGTCGGATGGCCGACATGGCGACTGCACACTTCGCTACATAAACCCACACTCCAGGCCTGGTACTTCCAGGGCACCAGCCTTGCTCCCACGGTGGACGGACTCACCGTGAACAGCATCTCCGACTCCGCCATCGTCGCCGCGCTCGGTCGTCAGTTGAACCGGGCGGTTGCGCGCCAGCAGGTTGCGGCCAGCAACCTCGCCAACATCGACACTCCGGGCTACCGCGCGCAAGACGTGCGGTTTGCCGAGACACTCGACGCCACCTTGCAGACCACCGGTGTTGGCGGCGACGTGCCCATCATGACCGAGACCTCGGGCGCCGCGGTCCGACGAGACGGCAACTCGGTTCAAGTTGATCGCGAAATGCTGAACATGACACGCGCGGCGGGCGATTTCAGCGCCGCACAAACGGCGCTGGCGGCGAAGTTTCGCCTCGTCCGCTACGCCATCAACGAGGGACGCTGATGTCGCTGTTTGCCGCACTGGGAGCGAGCGCCTCGGCGCTCGACGCCGAACGGGCTCGCCTCGAAGTCGCTGTCTCGAACATTGCCAACGCCGAGTCGACGCGCGGGCCGGACGGTCAGCCCTATCGACGCCGCGACGTACTGCTGTCGCCGAGCTCGATCGAGTCGTTTGATGCCGCGCTCGGCAACGTCGGCGCCGTCGGCGTCAAAGTGACCAACATCGTCGAGGACCAGACCTCCTTCAGAAAGCGCTTCGAGCCCTCGCACCCCGACGCGGACGGGGAAGGTTTTGTCTCGATGCCCAACGTCGATGTGCCCGAAGAGATGGTGGACATGGTCGGCGCCGCGCGCGCCTATCAGGCCAACATCGCCGCGATCAACGTCATTCGTGACACGTTCCAGCGGGCGCTGGAACTCGGGAAATAACACATGGCCATCGATCCGATTTCCGCAAAAGCACTCTCGTCCGCCATCCAGAAGGCTGGCGCGTCGTCAGCTGTCGAGCCCGTCTCCGGTGCGGGTGCCGGCGACTTCGTGAACTCGCTCAAAGGCTGGCTGGACTCCGTGAACGATTCCGCCGGTGAGGCCAACCAGGCCGTCAACGGCATGGTCAACGGCACGGGCGACGTGCACACGGCCATGATTGCCTTGCAGCGCGCCGACACCATGCTCGAACTCACGGTGCAGGTGCGGAACAAGCTGGTGCAGGCATATCAGGACGTCATGCGGATACCGATGTAGTGGCGACACGCCTGACTCTACGGAACCCTTGTGAATCCTGAAGATCTCCTGGCGCACCTCAAGCGCCTGACGGCGTCGCTGTCGTGGCAGCAGATCGGCACACTCGCCGGCGTCTTCGTCGCCGTCGTGGGTGTGCTGGTCGGCACCGCGTACTGGATCAACGCGCCGACCTACACCGTGTTGTTCTCCGACATGGACTCGGAGTCTGCGTCCAGCGTGGTCAGCCGGCTCAAGACGGACAAGGTGGATTACCAGTTGGATGAAGGCGGCCGCACGATTCGTGTGCCGTTGTCTCGCGTCGACGAGCTGCGCCTCAGCTTCTCCTCGCAGGGCATGCCCACGAGCGGACGCATCGGGTTCGAGATCTTCGACCGCACGGCGTTTGGCACGACCGAGTTCCTCGAGCACGTCAACTATCGACGAGCGCTCGAGGGCGAGCTGGCACGTACCATTGGCACGATCGCGGAAGTCTCCAGTGCCCGCGTTCACATCGCGATGGCGAAAGACTCGCTCTTTGCCACCGACAAGCAGTCGGCCAAGGCCTCGGTCGTCCTGAAATTGAAGGGACGCAAGCCCCTTCAGTCGCAGACGATCTCCGCCATCGCCGGACTGGTCGCGTCGAGCGTTGAGGACCTACGGCCAGAGTCGGTTGTCGTGCTCGATACCTTCGGCCGATCGCTGACGGGGAAGGGCGATTCCGAAGACCAGGACGTCGGCGGGCTGAACCTGGACAAGCAGCATCGTCTCGAGCGTGATTTGACGACGAAGGTCGTCGCCCTGCTCGAGCCGATCGTTGGTGAGGGCCATGTGCGCGTGAATGTCGCGGCGCGGCTCAACACCAATTCGGCAGAGGAGACCGAGGAGCGGTGGGATCCGGCGACGGTCCTGCGCAGCCGCCAGACCTCGTCAGACATTGGGGCAACGCCAGTCGGTGCGCTGCTGACAGGCGGGGGAACAGTCGGCGCCGGTGCTCGGGCCAACACGCCGCCCGGCGTGTCCTCCGCGCCGGCAGTAGTACCAATTCAGCCGCCACCGCCAGGTACGCCTCCGAGCCGGACAGTTGAATCGACCAACTACGAAGTTGGCCGGATGACGCGCCACACGATCTCACCGAGTGGGCAGGTTGCGCGCCTGTCGGTTGCCGTGCTCATCGACGACAGCCGCTCCAACGCTGCAAATACCGCCAGTGCTCCGGCGGATGCCGCCGCAGCAGGCGCTCCGGCTACACCGCCCGCGCCTGCTTCGAAACCGCGAAGCCCCGAGGAGATCGAGCGGATTCACAAGCTGGTGTCCGCGGCGGTGGGCTTCGAAGAAGCGCGTGGCGACCAGCTGACGGTCGAGAACATCTCGTTCGACGAGGGAGAGCAGTTCGTACCCGAACCGCCCAAGTCGATGATGCAGCGTGTCACCACAGTTGTGCAGTCGGACGGCGCGTTCGAAGCCGGACGCACGCTCGGCGTAGTCCTGCTGGCCGTCCTCGCGTTCTTCATGTTCCTGCGACCCGTGATGAACCGGGCGCTGACGCCGCAGCAACGCCCGATGTCGCTGCCGTCGGCCGGT
>JBEBGB010000573.1:0-3621 GCA_040081675.1 Vicinamibacterales bacterium | reverse complement strand
CCTGCTCGCCGATGCTCCCCTCTGCGAGACCGTGGCCCATCCTGCGATAATTCACGACATCCATCGCCTCGAGCCCCAGGTTGCGGAGGTTGTCGTGGAGTGCATCGGTCAACTCCTGCGGCGAGATAGCCGGCTGCCACGACTTGTCGGGCGGGCGTCGGCCACCAAGCTTGGTCACGATGACCAACTCCGACGGGTACGGGTGGAGCGCCTCTCGGATGATTTGGTTCGTGATGTGCGGACCGTAGTAGTCGGACGTGTCGATATGGTTCACGCCGGCAGCAACGGCCTCGCGGAGCACGGCGACCGCAGCGCCGCGATCCCTCGGCGGCCCAAACACTCCGGGGCCAGCCAGCTGCATCGCTCCGTAGCCCATGCGCCCAACCGTCAGAGACGTTCCGGGAAACGTGAACCGTCCGCCGAGCGTCGCTTCACTCATGTCGTGGCTCTTTCCATTACCGAATCACGCCTTAACGACCGGCTTTGAGCGTCCACCCGGTTTTGATCTGGCCCTGCGTCTGACCTGCACGCGAATCGGCGTGCCCTCGAATCCGAAGTGCTCGCGGATCTGGTTCACCAGGAATCGCTCGTACGAGAAGTGGAACGTGGTCGCGACGTTGGTGAAGAACACGAAGGTCGGCGGAGCGATACCAATCTGCGCCACGTACATGATCTTCACGTGCCGCCGCTCGGGACTGACCGGCGGATTCGCCGCGACGATTCCCTCGACGAACTTGTTGAGTGCCGGAGTCGGCACCCGCTTCCGGCGATTTGCAGCGGCCCTGTCCAACGCCTCGAGCACCTTCGGCGCCCGCTCCCCCGTCAACGCCGAGATATGGAGAATGGGCGCGTAATCCAGAAACCGCATCTTCCTTCGCAGCGCATCGTCGAAGGTCTTCACGAACTCGGGATCCTGGCTCTTCACGAGGTCCCACTTGTTCGCCACGATCACCACGGCGCGTCCGGCGCGGTCGGCCTCGCCGCCAATGGACGCATCCTGGTCGGTTGCGCCCTCCTTCGAGTCGATGAGGAGCGCGACCACATCGGCATCGAAGATCGCCTTCTTCGCGCCAGCCACGCTGACCAGCTCCACTTTGCCGCCACTGCGCACACGGCCCGGACGCCGCATGCCCGCGGTGTCGAAAATACGAAACTGCCGACGATGCCACATGAGGGTGGCGTCGATGGCGTCGCGCGTGGTGCCGGGCATCTCGCTCACCATCACCCGCTCTTCCTTGAGCAAGCGATTGACCAGAGACGACTTGCCGACGTTTGGCCTGCCAATGATCGCGATAGTCGTTTCCTTCGGGCTCTCCCCGGCCGAGTCCCGAGACTCGTCGCCGTCCTCCTCGTCCTCCTCGTCTGCCCATTCAGAAGGGTCCAACTTGTCCACGGCGTCCAGGCCCCTTGTGCCCAGCTTCTCGATGATGGCGTCGAGCAGGTCGCCGATCCCATTGCCGTGCTCGGCCGAGATCTCGATCACGGGTTCGAACCCGAGCTGATAGAACTCTGGAATGGCCGCCTTGGCGCGCTTGTCGTCGGTCTTGTTGACCACAAAGACGATGGGCAGACCGGTCTGCCTGATTTCACGCGCGATGGTTTCGTCGCCGCTCGCCAGGCCTTCTTGTCCATCTGTCAGAAACACAAGGAGTTCCGCTCCGGCAATCGCGCGCTGCCCTTGCTGGACAACGAGCGCATGCAACGGATCCTCGCTGGCCCCGTACAGACCGCCCGTATCCGACAGCTGGAACGTATGACCACGCCAGCTCGCCGGGAACGCCAGCGAGTCGCGCGTGGTACCAGCAATTGGTGCAACGATCGCCCGCCGCGACCCGATCATTTTGTTGAACAGGGTCGATTTCCCAACGTTTGGGCGACCGACGAGAACGACAGATGGCAGTTTTCGAGGCATTCCGTTTAGGCTTTTGAATCACTTAGCCGAGGTGTTGACAGCGTAAGTCTCACAATCTATGATGGTTAGAAGCACCGAGGAATCCCTAACCATGATCAAGGTCGACATCGTCAACGAAGTCTCGAAGATTGCCGACATTACGAAGGTCAAGGCCGAGGTAGCGGTCGACGCGGTGTTTGACGCCATGCGCACTTCCATGCAGCGCGGCGAACGGATAGAGCTTAGGGGCTTCGGGGTGTTTCAGGTCAAGCCCCGAAAGCGGGGAATTGGCCGAAACCCTCGAACCGGCAAAGAGGTTCGCATCCCTCCGGGCCGGACGATTCGTTTCAAGCCCGGCAAAGACCTCCAGAACATCGGGTAGTCGTTCGATTGACCCCCGACGTCGATTTCCTGCCGGCCATTCCGCCGGAATTCTCCTGGTCCCCCCGTCCTAAGTTTCGCGACCGACGATGGCTGCACGCCGTGTTGCTGCTGGCGACCATCATTACGACCACGCTCGTCGGCAGCATGCACTATGCCTCGTTTGCCACCGACTTCGGTGCAAACGACGTGGCGGCGTTCAGCACCGCCGAACTCGTACGCTCGGGTCTCTGGTATAGCGGAACAGTCCTGACGATTCTGGGCTGTCACGAGCTGGGCCACTATCTGGCCTGTCGCTATTATGACGTCGATGCGTCGCTGCCGTTCTTCATCCCTTTCCTTATTCCGCTAGCGGTCTTCCAAACGGGCACGTTCGGCGCATTCATTCGCATCCGCGAGCCCATTCCGAGCAAGCGCATGTTGTTCGACATTGGGATCGCTGGTCCGCTGGCTGGCTTCGTCATCGCGGTTCCCACCATGTTCCTTGGGATGGCCATGTCGCGCGTCGTTCTGCTTCCGCCGCTCATGGACGGAATCAATCTGGGCGAACCTCTGCTGCTGAAGATGGCCGAGCGCCTCATGTGGGGCATTCCTCCCGAGGGCTTCGCCTTGAACCTGCATCCGATGGGTGTCGGCGCCTGGTTCGGCCTCATTGCGACAAGCTTGAACCTGTTCCCGATCGGTCAGCTGGACGGCGGCCACATTTCGTACGCGGTGCTGGGACGCAAGTCGTCCCACGTGACGCTCGTCATGATTGCCATCGCCCTCGTGCTCACGTGGTTCTCACCGAGCTGGATGGTCTGGACAGGGCTGATGGTCGTCATGCTGTTCGCCTTCGGCCGTCACCATCCGCGGACCTTCGACGAAGAGGTGCCGCTCGACTCACAACGGAAGCTGCTCGCGCTGTTCGCCGTCGTGATGTTCATCCTGTGCTTCACGCCGGTGCCGATCGAGCAGCTAGATCTCGGTCGCTGACGTCAAAAGCTCTACCACGATAAAAGCGCTAACACGGAGGACACGGAGGAAGAACACACACGGAGTTCACGGTTTCTTATCAGGACGTGCACTCTGATGATTCCGTGTTTCTCCGTTCGTTGTCCGTGCTCTCCGTGTTAGAGCTTTTCGTGATCACTCTGACCTGAGGCACTACTGCGACAAGAGCACTACCACGGAAGACACAGAGGAAGAACACGGAGGTCACTGCCTCTGATGGGCACGTGTACTCTGTGATTCCGTGTCCTCCGTTTGTTCTCCGTGCTCTCCGTGTTAGCGCTTTTCGTGACAGCCCGGCCTGCTTACAGCACCGAAAGAGGATCGATGTCGACCGTCGTGCGGCGGGCGATTTCGGG
>JBEBGB010000572.1:0-3624 GCA_040081675.1 Vicinamibacterales bacterium | reverse complement strand
GACTGTCTCGCCATTGGCGGACGCGTGGCGATCCTCAGCTTCCACTCTGGAGAGGATCGGCGCGTGAAGCAGGCATTCAAGGACGGTCTCCGCGCTGGAACGTACAGCCGTATCGCGGAGGATGTGACACGCGCGAGCGCGGAGGAGCGCCGTGCGAACCCGCGCTCATCGTCTGCCAAGTTGCGATGGGCCATTCGCGCGTGAGTCAGGGTGTGTGCCCCTGCCGCGGCTGTATTCCAATTGCGCTCGCACAGGTGGCCATCTACTATGGCTTTCAAGGAGTTGTTCGATGAAGCGATTTGCAATGACCGTTCTTGCGTTGGCGCTGCTCGTGGCATCGCCGTTTGCCCAGAGTGCCGCGACGCCAGACTATCTCGGCGAGTGGGACATCACGACGCTTTCTCCCGTTGGTGAAAGCACCAATACCGTGGAGTTCCGCAAGGATGGTGAGACGCTCAAAGCCATTGCGAAGAGCCCGCAGGGTGAGCGGCCGTACGACAGCGTGGCTGTCGACGGGACGAAGGTGACGCTCGTGCTCACGATCGATTTTCAAGGGCAGCCCATGGTCATTACCTACATGGGAACCATCGCGGATACGTCCATCGACGGCTCAGCCGACTTTGGTGGCCTGGCGCAGGGAAGCTTTTCGGCAAAGCGCAAGGCCGCCGAGCCTGCCAAGTAACACGTTAGGAGTGGCCACCGGCGCGGTCAGCGCCGGTGCTCATCTGCGCATGCCCACATGGAGCGATGTCGTCGCAATAGCTCGGACGCTTCCCCAGACCGAGGTCAGCACCTGGTACGGCACGCCCGGCATCAAGGTCGCAGGCAAGGGCTTCGCGCGGTTTCGAGCGGAGTCCGACGGCGGCGTGGTGCTGCTCTGCAGCCTTGACGAGAAGGCTCGCCTGCTCGAGTCAGGTGAACCCGCGTACTACACGACCCCGCACTACGACGGGCACGGTTCCATTCTCGTCAATCTCTCGCTCGTTGACCCGCTCGCGCTGCACGAACTCGTGGTGCAGGCGTGGAAAACGAAGGCGCCAAAGAAGCCTCTCGCACGCTCCCCTCGTACGACTTCCTCCCGCTAGGCGACCGAGACGATTTGGGCCGTGTTCGGCCTTGACGCCCTCCAGCCGAGGTGCTAATTTACGCGCAATTTATAAGACCCTGTCGGTTCCTTCGCGTCGCTCCGCCCGGCCTACATCCTCTGTGACCGCTCTCTCGTCATCGCTCGTCAGAGAAGGAGACTGTACATGCTTGGTGCCGCGACACGTCGTACGTTGTTCGTCTGTGGATTAGTCACCCTCGTTGTCCTGTTGCTGGCGCCCGCCACCGCTCGGGCGCAAAGTGCCATCGCCGGCCTCGTGCGCGACACGAGCAGTGCCGTGCTGCCGGGGGTGACCGTTGAAGCCAGCAGCGACGTCCTCATCGAGAAGAGCCGCACCGTCGTCACCGACGGCGACGGCCGTTACACCATCGCGGACCTGCGGCCAGGCACCTACACGCTGGTGTTCTCAATCAGCGGATTCGCGACATTCCGGCGCGAGGGCGTCGAGCTGCCGGCGAACTTCACGTCGACGATCAACGCGGAGATGAAAGTTGGCGCGCTCGAAGAGTCCGTGACGGTAACGGGCGCGTCGCCGATCGTGGACGTGTCGAATACGCAGCGCACGCAGGTGCTGACCCGCGACCTGCTCGACTCGCTGCCGTCGGCGCGGAACTACTCGAGCCTGGCGGCGCTCATGCCCGGCGTGAAGCTGTCGAACACCGACGTCGGCGGCAACCAGCAGATGGAACAGATCTACATGCGGGTCCACGGGTCGCGCCAGACCGACACGACTGTGCAGGTGGACGGCATGCAGCTCAATAGCCTGATGAGCGATGGTCAGGTCCAGGCCTACTTCAGCGACGCGGCCAGCGCCGAGGTCAGCTACTCGACGAGCGGCGGGGGCGCGGACGTCTCGGCCGGCGGCCTGAAGATCAACATGATTCCCAAGGAGGGTGGCAACCGGACGAGCGGCTCGCTGTTTGTCGGCGGCATCCGCCAGGAGTGGCAGGGCGACAACACGCAGAGCCTGCGGTCGCGCGGCGTGCAGAGCGGCGACACGGTCAACCACGTGTCGGACTACAACGGCGCGATCGGCGGTCCGCTCCGGCAGGAGCGCCTGTGGTACTTCATCACGGCCCGGCGTATTGCCACCAACGAGATCGTCGCGCAGAACTTCTACACGGACGGCAGGCCCGGAATGGAAGACCAGTGGATCTACAACGCCCTGGGCCGCCTGACGCTGCAAGCCACGCCGAAGCTGAAGCTCACCACCTACTTCGACCGGTATCCCAAGTTCAAAGGGCACGAGATGGGCGCCTTCACCGATCCGGACACGGCGGCCCGGCGGCGCGAGTATCAGCACGCGCTGTATTACACGACGCAGACGAAGGCGACCTGGACGGCCACGAACCGGCTGCTCCTCGAAGGCGGCTATTCGAGCAACGTGGAGTACTACACGGGCCGCTACCAGCCTGGCATCGAGAAGTCGCGAGGCTCCGCCGAGTGGTACTCGCAAATCGGTCATGAGGAGCTGGTCGGCTACGGCACCGTGACGCCGTATCGCTACTGGGGCGGCATCAACACGCCGTCCAACGGCACCGACCCGCGAAAGCACGTGCTCTCCGCGATCGCGTCGTACATTACCGGCACGCACGCGGTGAGGACGGGCGTACAGTGGGGCTTCGGTCCATATATCACGCGCGGCGACCTGAACGGCGACCTCATCCAGCTGTATCGCAACGGCGTGCCCGACGGCGTGCGGGTGTACAACACGCCGCGCCAGGCCAAGGAGGTTCTCAACGCCGACCTCGGGATCTTCGCGCAGGACTCCTGGCGTATTCGCCGGCTGACGGTGAACTACGGCGCCCGCCTCGAGCGATTCAACGGCGAGATCACCGCGCAGAGCGCACCGGCCGGGCGCTTCGTGCCGGCGCGCAATTACCCCGCGGTCAAGTGCATGCCGTGCTGGACCGACGTGACGCCGCGGCTTGGCGTGGCCTACGACCTGTTCGGCGATGCCCGCACCGCGCTCAAGGCCGGCGTCAACAAATTCATGGCCGGCCAGACGCTCGGCTTCGCCCAGCGCTACAACCCGTTCTCGTCGCAGAACGACACGCGCACCTGGAGCGATCTCAACCGCGACGACATCGCACAGGACAACGAAATCGGGCCGTCCAACATCGCGAACTTCGGCTCGGCGGTGCTGCAGCGGCATCCTGATCCGAACATCGGTCGCGAGTACGACTGGGAGTACAGCGCGGGCATTCAGCACGAAGTCGTGCGAGGCGTGTCCGCAACCTTCGCGTGGTACCACCGCGAAACGTACAACATGACCAAGAGCATCAACGCGCCGTTCACGAGCGCGGATTACACCGTCATCAACGTGGCGAACCCGCTCGACGGCTCGGTGATTCCGGTCTACAACCTCAATCCGGCCAAGCGCGGGCTGATCGACCGGACCGACGTCAACTCCACCGACGGGAACCTGCGCAGCTTCTCGTACAACGGCTTCGAGCTCGGCGTCGGCGCGCGCATCCAGAAGGCCACGCTCTTCGGCGGCTGGACGCTCGACCGGACCT
>JBEBGB010000571.1:0-3639 GCA_040081675.1 Vicinamibacterales bacterium | reverse complement strand
GGAGGGGCGAGGACTCGGCGATACGCCGCCAGGGTGATTTCGCCTCGCTCGAGACTCGCAAGCGCCGCGCGACGGGCTAATTCAGCATCAGCAAGAGCCTTCATCGCGCCCTGGTCGCAGGCGAGGATCTCGTTGACGAGATCAGTGGATGCCTGACGCAGGGCGAGGATGGTGCCGTACATCGGGATGCCTGACGCTTCATCGCGGAGCCCGCCGATTGTCGCGCGGGTGACCGCGAGGTCTTGCTCGATGGCCAGCAGGCTTCGTGTCAGTCGGTCGCGCTCGTCGCTGACCGCCTGGAAGCGGTCGAAGTCGTGGCCGTCGCTTACCGCACGCTGTTGTCCAGCCACGGCTCGCAGCTGCCGAAGCAGCGCAAGTTCAGCCTCGAGTCCTCGCCGGAACTCGTCCAGCGTGAGCTCGAGTTCACGGCGTGTCACCGGGCCGCTCCGACCGGAATGCCTGTGCCGGCCGCCGTTGCCCATCCGTCTCGCAGAATTTCGAAGATCCGGCGCACTTCGTCCACCGGCCCGACGTCGTTTCGCATGGCAGCGTCGAGGAGTCGAACGCTGGCGTACTCATAGAGGCGATCGAGATCGACGGCAACCTCACCGCCTGCCTGAAGGTTCAGCGCGCTCTGCAGCTCGCTGACGATGGCCATGGTCCGGTTGAGTGCATCGCGCCGCGCCGGAATGTCCTTGCGCACGATGGCATCCCGGGCCACGGCCATGAAGCGAAGCGCTCCGTCGTAGAGCATGGTCACGAGTTCGAGCGGCGTACGGGACTGAACTTCTGTCTGTCGATACGAGGCCAGGCCTCTGACTGCGGAGTAACTCATCTCGGTGTCTCTACTACTGTCCCGATGTCGACGACGTGTTGGTGGCGAAGGCGGCCAGCGATCCGCTCTGGCTTTTCAGTTGCGACATGGCGAGGTCCGCAGCGGTGTACTCTTTCTGCAGGGTTGCGCGCTGCTGGTCCAGGCGAATCTGCATGTTGGCGATTTCCCTGTCCAGGCTCGAGACCTGGTCTTTCAAGCGCGTCTGCGCCTGAGGGATCGTTCCCGAGGCCTGTGTGTACCGCGTCAGGAGCGTGTGCACGGAGTCGAAGACGCCGGAGTCGCCGAGCAACCCCGTCACCGACTTGACGCCGCTGGCTGTTGCCGCCGCGAATTGCGAGCTGTTGATCTGCAGCGTGCCCGTACGCGTGAACTCGACGCCGAGCTGCGACAAGGTCTGGATAGCGTCGGTCCCGTACGCGTTGAGCAGGGTGCTGCGAAGCTCGTTCTTCAGCCCCCTGAACAGCGGGTCGCGGCCGATGCTCGAGGTGTTGCCATTTGCGGCGGATGTCGCCTGGTCGGTCGCGAACTGCTGCAGGCCGTTGTAAGCCGTCACGAAGTTCTGCAGCTTCGTCTGCAGGTCGTTCGCGTCGGACTTCACGTCGAGGCCCACAGTCGTAGTGGGCGACTTCTTCAAGAGCGTCAACGTCGTACCGGGAATCGCCTGGTCGACGGTGTTGCTCTGGCTGGTAATCGCGAGGTTGTTGACGGTCAGCTGCGCGTTGGTGGCCTGCACGGCGTTGTCGGCCGACGAATCGCCAGAGACGCCGTCGTTGTCGGTGTCCGTAAAGCTGATGCCGCTGCCCCCCGTGAGGCTGTTCTCGACAGTGAAGCCGTTGGATTCTCCGGTGGCCACTCCCGTGAGCACCAGGCGGTACGCGTTGGTGCCGGTCTGTACGACCGACGCCTGCACTGCGATGCCGTCCGTCTCGTTGATGGCCTCGGCGAGTTCGGACAGGGTGACCGGCGCCTGCACGTCGATCTGCTTGCCGTTGATGGTGAGCCATCCACCGGTCGCCACCGAGGTGGTGCTGGCATCGGGCGACGTGCTGGCCGAGGCCGTGACCTGCGCGCGCGCAAGTTCGTTCACCACAATGTCGTAGTGACCAGACGAGGAACCCGACCCGGTCGCCGCTGAAATGATCGACGAATCGGAGACCGAGGCGGCGTGGCTGGTGAGCGCCGAGCCTTTTCCCAGCGCATTGACCGCGGCGTCGAGGGCCGACAGCTTGGACGTCAGCGTCTCGAAGGTCGACGACTGTTGCTTCAGCGCCGTCTGACGGGTCTGCAGCGTCTTCAGCGGCTGCGAGGCCTGAGCCATGACCGCGTTGACGACGACGCTGAAGTCGATGTTGTTGAATCCGCTAAACGTGATCCCGGAAGACACGAGAGCTCCTCTCTAGAAGCCTCGAGAACCTGAAACCCTGTGAATCGAGGTGGGTTTCAGGGCTCGCGAGTGAACTCTGGCGGGCCGACCAGCCTCCGTCAAGACTACGGCGGTCCGCCGTAGCAATTGCGTAGTCGGATGGCCCCGCTATCACCAAATGTTTCATACCAGTGACGGCCGAACGTGCAAGACCTGAGCCTGGGGGAGCGTCAGGACAAGGGACGCGACGGGCCGTCGCCCTCGAATGCCGAGGGGTGGGGCCCGCCGCCTCTCTGGCTATCAACCGAGCAGCTTGAGAACCGCGGAGCTCGACTGGTTCGCCTGCGCCAGCGACGCGATGCCGCTCTGCGTCAGGATTTGGTAGCGAGTCAGGTTCGCCGATTCCTCTGCCACGTTCGCATCGCGAATGCGGCTTTCGGCGGCCTTCTTGTTGACGACCTGTGACTGCGCCAGGCCGACCGCGTACTGGAGTCGGTTCTGGATGGCGCCGACGTTGCCGACCACCGTGCCGACCGTGCTGACGGCCGTCGTGACCGCGCCGACCGCGGTCGCTGCACCAGCCGCCGTGGAAATGTCGAGGGACGCGATGCCGAGCGTGGTGGTGTCGGCCGCGCCGATGGAACCGCCCACGGTGCCGCCCGAACCCGCACTCACGTAAACCGAGAAGCCCTGCGCAGTGGCCAGACCCGCCACCGTCACTTCGCGTCCGATTTCCGCGACGACGCTGGTGAATTCCGCGTTCAGCGTCGTACGGCTTCCCGTGAATCCGGATGACGCCGACTGTGAGGCCAGAGTCGAGAGACGGTCGAGCAGGTTGCTGATGTTATCGAGCGCGCCGTTCTGAATCTGCAGCGTCGACAGACCGTCGTTGGCGTTGCGAATGCCCTGGTTGAGCACCGCCTGGTCCGACCGGTAGGCGTTGGCGACCGCGAGACCGGCCGCATCGTCACCAGCCTGGTTGATGCGGAAGCCGCTCGACAGGCGCGACAACGCCTTCTGCAGGCCGATGTTGGTGGTGTTCAAGTTCGCCTGGGCGTTGGCGGCCGAGACGTTGCTGACGACTGAAAAAGATGCCATTGCTCTGTTCCTCCCTGAAACGACCCGGGCATCCTTGCCACGGGCTGCGGTCTCGAGGACCGCTGTTTGTTGTCGGGGAGGTAATCGGGAACGTCTGCCGAACCTTGAATGGAAATTTCATGGAAGTTGGTGAGTTGGCGACTTGGTGAGTTGGCGACTTGGAGAGCTGGCGACTTGGAGAGTTGATTTCGAGAGTGGGTTGGAGGAAATCGCCAATTCCCCAACTCCCCAATTCCCGAACTCCACACCTCACCAATTGCGATGTTCCTGACCTGGCAGCGATCTCGCCTATCAGATGGGCAGGAACGCGCACATGGAAACACTTCGATGGTGGCAGGTGCCG
>JBEBGB010000570.1:0-3645 GCA_040081675.1 Vicinamibacterales bacterium | reverse complement strand
CCAGAGCCCTGCACAAGGCAGAACCCACGCCACCACGCTTGTGACAAGCGCCGTCGTCCACGTCCGTAAACCGGATAGCCGACCGAGATTCGGGGCAGGTGTGACATCGAACACGCGCGCAATCGGCTGCGTGACAGCCGTGATGGCCCGCAGCGCCAGACGCCGCACCGGCGTGATAAACGACAGTGCCGCGAAGCCGACGAGAGTCCATCGCCACGGAGACAGGCGTCCATCGACGGCGAACCCCGCCACTGCGGCAAGCATCGACAAGGCGGTCGCGTCGAGCAACCGCTCCCACACGTTGACGACGACCGTCGTGTGCACGGGGACGTTTCCTCGAGAGCGATGCACGAGCGCGCGCACGGCAACCTCCCCGGCAAGCAACGGCGCGAAGAGCACGCTGAAGCCCGAGAAGTAGCCGATGTACGCGTCGCGAATGGGAATGCGCGTCTCAGCACGGCGCAGGAGAAAAATCCACCGGAGACTGCGCAGCGAAATGCTCGCAACAGTGAGGAGAGCGGCCCCAAGGAGCGCAGCCCAGAAGGTGAATCCAGGAACCGAAGGGTAGGCACCAAGCCGCCCGAACAGGACGACGGTCGCGAAGACGCCGACAGCCAGGACCGCCGCAGCCGCCGCGAGCAGAACCACCCACGCCATCGCTCGCGGGGGACGAGCGACCTGCGGCAGCGTATCGTTCGCGCTTACCGCCATCATTCAGCGGCGAGCGGCCTCGACAGCGGGCGCTGACCGCTCGAGCGTTTCGCGAACTTCGCGGATGACGTAGGTCGACTTGTCTTGCGACTCGTGGTAGGTCCGTGCTTGGAGTTCAGCGAGGAGACCGAGCGTGAGCAACTGCACGCCGGTAAAGACCAGAAGCACGCCGAACAGCAGCAGCGGCCGATTGGCGATGGACTGCCCTTCGAACAGCTTGACGAAGCTGAGATAGGCCAGGATCAGCAGCCCTGGCAGACCCATTCCAAGGCCGACGAGTCCGAAGATCTGCACCGGCCTGGTCGAATAACTCAGAAGGAACTTCACCGTCAGCAAGTCCAGCACGACGCGAACCGTGCGCGAGATGCCGTACTTCGACTTCCCGTGTTTCCGCGCGCGGTGGTCAACGACCACTTCGGCGATCTTCACGCCTTGCTCGCTTGCAATGGCGGGGATGAACCGGTGCATCTCTCCGTACAACTTGAGCGGCTTGACGACCTCGGCCCGGAATATCTTCAGCGAGCATCCGTAGTCGTGCAGCTGCACGCCGGTCGCCCACGAGATCAGCCGATTGGCCAGCATCGAGGGCAAGAGCCGCGACATGAAGGCATCCTTGCGGTCGCGACGCCAGCCACAGACGATGTCGAGGTCTTCGCCGTCCAGTTGCTGGACCATCGCTGGAATGTCGCGCGGGTTGTTCTGCAGGTCGCCGTCCGAGGTGGCGATGAGCCGGCCGCGCGCGTGGGCAAACCCGGCAGAGAACGCCGCCGTCTGCCCGAAGTTCCGACGGAATCTGATCACCCGCCAGCGCGGGTCTGTCGCCTGGATCCGCACGAGCGTTGCAAAGCTCTCGTCTGTGCTGCCATCGTCGACGACGATCACCTCGTACGAACGTCCCCACGACTCGAGAGTCGCCGTGATCTCACGGTGCAACTCGTCGAGGGAAGATGCCTCGTTCTGGACCGGAATGACGACGCTCAGCTCAATCATCGCGTGGGGGGTAGTTTACTGTTGACCGCGCCTCGCGTCCTGCTCCACAGCAGGTAGCCCCCAAAGCCGACTGCCAGGAGCGCGACCAGCACAAGGGAGAACGACCGACCATTGGACTCGAGGAACTGGAGGGCGCGATCGCCGTACCTGACGGCAAGCAGGGCTTCGCCGAAATAGCGGAGTCCTCGACCGATGGTAATCGCCAGCGCGAACCGCCCTGTGCTGATCCCAGCAACGCCCGCCAGGAGGACGAAGATCTTGAACGGCATGGGCGGAGGCAACAGCGACGGAATGAGCACGGCCATGAGGCCATATCGCCGGAAGATGCCGAGCGTGCGTTCGACCCGTTCGGCGCTGAACCGGCGCGCAATGAACTGATCGCCTTTCCGCCCGACGCCGTAGAGGAGCAAACAGCCGACGACCGAACCGAGCGTCGCACTCGAGGCGTAGAGCAGCATCCGCGATTTGTGCTGCGTCACCATCCAAATCAGGAGGATGTCGACAACCTCGGGCAACGAGATGAAGGATGAGTCTGCGACTGCGGCGAGAAACAAACCTGGCGCGCCCAGAGCCAGCGCAGCGGTCTGAATCCAGTCGACGAGCTTTCGCATAGGTGATCAGGTGATTGTAACAGGACAGGTACAATCCGGAGGTGTCTGACTTGTCGCGGCGGCGGCGTCCGCGCTATGTCGCTTCATGCGTCCTCTCATGCGTTGTTGCGAGCCTCGCCGCCCTGCTCGGCTGCGTCATTGCCCTGCGGTACTGGGAGCTCGGCTTGACCTTGAGCCACTACGACGCGCGCGGACACGTCGTCGTGGCGCGTCGCATCTTCGACAGCCTCACGCCCGGATGGCAACAGATTGGCGCCGTGTGGTTGCCGCTTCCCCACCTTCTCAACGCGCTTCCTGTGCAAGTGGACGCGCTCTATCGCACCGGGGCGTCCGGCGTTGCGTTGTCGATTGCCTCGTTCGCCGTGGCAACCGCCGCCGTCGCCTGGATAGCCGCGTCCATTACGGGCTCCTGGCTCGCCGCGTGTGCTGGCGCGCTGGTCTTCGCGTTGAACCCCAACGTGCTCTATCTGCAGTCGACGCCGATGACCGAGCCGCTGCTCATCGCGCTCACTGTCGGATCGATCGCGTTGCTGATGGCGTATTGCGACGCGGTGGCCGAACCGAGCGGCCTCGGCGTCGCTACGGCATCGCGCGTGGATCATGCGTTCAAGCGAGCGGGTAGGTTGGCCTCCGCCCCGTCCAGCACACTTGTCGGCTGGACGTTCGCGCTGGCATGCCTCACGCGGTACGAGGCCTGGCCCGTGACGATCGGAGCATTGATTGCGGCGGTGTGGGTGCTGTGGCGTCGCGGTGTGGATGTGCCTCAGAGCGTGCGGGCGATCGTTGCGGTGGCCACCTATCCGATGGCGGCCATCATCGGCTTCAGCATCTTCAGCAAGGTGGTCGTCGGCGACTGGTTCGCAAACGGATTCTTCGTACCAGAGAATCCGGCGCAGGGTCGTCCTCTCGAAGCCGTGTCGCTCATCGTGTGGGGACTGCGCGAACTGAGCGGCAACGGCGTCCTCGCCGCGGCAGTCGGCGGCGCGCTCGTGCTGGTCGGAAGCGCGCTGTTCTTCAGGCGGCGTTCAGCATCCATCCTGCCATTGGCATTACTCGGCACGGCAGCCGTGCCTTGGAGCGCGTTCATCGACGGGCACCCGTACCGCATCCGCTATATGGTGCCGCTCATCGCAGTGCAAAGCATCTGTGCTGGCGTCGCGGCAGGCTCGTGGGCCAAGGGACGCGTGGCCATGGTTGCGCTGTTGGTCGTGGTCGCAGGATTCGAACTTCGACCCGTGAATCTCGATGCGCCCATGGTCACCGAGGCGCAGTGGGACCGCCCGAACATCCTGGCACGAGACGGCGTCACATCGTGTCTGCAACGCGACTACGC
>JBEBGB010000569.1:0-3659 GCA_040081675.1 Vicinamibacterales bacterium | reverse complement strand
CGAATCCTGGCGCGCGCTTCGAAAACCTCGTCGCCTCACACCTGCTCAAGTGGGTGCATTTCCGGCAGGATACCGAAGGCCTCGATCTCGACCTCCGCTACTTCCGCGATCACGACCGCCGCGAAGTGGATTTCGTCGTCGTCGAGGGGCGCACGCCCGTCCTCATGGTGGAGTGCAAGCTTGATGATTCGGCGGTGGATCCAGGCCTGCGGTACCTCAGGGCCAAGTTTCCGGCGTGCGAGGCGTGGCAGATTCACGCGAAAGGCACGAAGGACTACCAGACCGCCGAGGGCATTCGCCTGGCGCCGGCGGTGACACTGCTGAAGACGCTCGTCTAGTCCAGTTGACAGCGCAACGTCAGCGCAACGCGAGTCGGGGCGCGATGTTCAGGCCCGATCCGGTAGACTTCGTGGTCTTTGCAGCTCTCGGATTGCCCAGGAGTGGTTTCGGTCGGCGTCGAGTAGACGCCGACAGTCGGGAGGAGGAGGTCTCAAATGAAGAGTCTATGGCTCATCGTCGTTGCGGCAGTGTGTGCAGGCGTTGTCCTTCTTGCTCGCGGCGCGGGAGTCACTGCGCAGCAGCCCTCCGCCACCGCGTCGCCGCAACCGGCGCCCGCGCCAGTGGCGGTGCCTGAGATTCCGTTCGACTCGTCCACCGACTTCCTGAAGTACTCCGCGGACATGAACTTCGGCGAAGTGCTCGGTGTGGCTGTCAACTCCAAGAATCGTCTCGTCGTGCTCAATCACCCCGGAAGCCCGACGCAAGGCCCGTTGTACGGCAATGCGTCGACACAGCTCTGGGAGTTCGACCTGTCGACAGGACGCTTCGTTCGCGAGATCGGCAAGAACGTGTACGGGCTCGGCTACGGTCACTCGATCCGCTTCGACAAGTCGGACAACTTATGGGTGGTGGACAAGGGCACCAATGCTGCCGTCCGGTTCAATCCTGCGGGCTACGTCACGATGAACCTCGGTCGCAGGCCCGAAGGGCCAGACGACCCTGAGGAGTCGTGGTTCCGGACCGGTCGCGGCGCAGCGCCGCCTCCAGCCGCTCAGGACGGCTACTTCCGAGGCCCGACCGACATCGCCTTTGATTCGAACGACAACATGTACATCAGCGACGGCTACACCAACGGGCGCGTCGCGAAGTTCGACAAGCACGGCGCCTGGGTGAAGGCGTGGGGCACTCGCGGGACTGGCGGGCAGCATGGAGACCAGAATCCCGGTCAATTCAACACACCACACAACATCGCGGCCGACCGCCAGAACAACATCTACGTGGCGGATCGCAACAACCGGCGCATTCAAGTGTTCGACGCCGACGGTAACTTCAAGCGCTTCATGTTCCTGAACGCCACCTACGACAAGACACGTCATCCAGTTCTTGGCAACGTCCCGCCCAGTGCGCCAGACGAGACGCAGCCCTGGACGCTGTGCATCAGCGGCGGCCCGACGCAGTATCTCTACACGTCCGACTCCGAACCCGGCCGCATCTACAAGATGACTCTCGACGGCAAGATCCTGGGCACGATGGGGATTTCGGGGCGTGACGCGAAGCAGTTCAACTGGATGCACTCAATCGCGTGCCCAACCGACGACACGCTCTACGTGGCAGACATGAACAACTGGCGAATCCAGAAGATCACGATGCGTCAGGGCAACGGCGCCCGCGACACCACCGCGCGCTGAGACTGGCGTCATCCATGCGAGACACCGCCCCCGGCACACCTGCTCCCTCAGTGGACGGTGCGGGCCTCGTGGCGCGCTCCGCGCTGGTGCTCACGGCGTGGACCGAGCGGTGGGTGCCAGACGCGTTCGTGTTCGCGCTGGTGGCGACAGTCGTCGTGGTCGTCGCCGGCCTCACGCTGACGCCGTCGAGTGCCGGCCAGGTGGTGGACGGCTGGGGACGCGGCTTCTGGGACTTGATCCCCTTCACGCTGCAGATGTCGCTCGTGATCATCACCGGTCACGTGCTCGCGACCTCGCGTCCGATGCGACGGGTCATTCGCAGCATCGCCAGCTGGCCGTCGACGCCGAAAGGGGCCGTCGCACTCGTCACCGCATTTGCACTCACAAGTTCGTGGTTCAACTGGGGATTCAGCCTGATCTTCAGCGCAGTGCTTGCCCGTGAGGTCGCGCGGAGGGTGGACGGCGTCGACTACCGCGCGCTAGCTGCGGCCAGTTTCCTGGGCATCGGCAGTGTGTGGGCGCAAGGCATCAGTGGTTCCGCGGCGCTGCAGATGGCCACGCCGGGTGCGCTGCAGCCGGCAATCCGCGACATCGTGGCCAATGGTGGCGTCGTGCCGGGCGGTATCATCACCTTCACCCACACGATCTTCCTCTGGCAAAGCCTGCTTTCGGTCGTCGTGGAGATCGTGATCGTCACCGCCGTGATGTGGCTTGCCACTCCGCCCGCATCGCGCGCGAAGACCGCTGCACACCTTGGCGTCGATCTGGGGACAAGCGAAGTAACCGATCCTCCGGTGACCAGCGCGATGTCACCGGGCGCGTGGCTCGAACACTCGCCGCTCTTGATGTGGGTCATCGTCGGGTTGGGCGCTTGGTACCTTGTGCGCTATTTCGCCGAGGCAAGCGAGCCACTCAATGCGCTCAATATCAACATCGTCAATCTGATGTTTCTGCTTGCCGGTTTCCTATTGCATGGAACACCCGGGCGACTGATGCACGCCGTGCAGACCGCGACACCGGCCGTGTGGGGCGTCATCCTGCAGTTCCCTTTCTATGCGGGCATCTCCGGTGTCATCACATCAACGCACCTGAACGAACAGCTGGCGAACCTTTTCGTGAGCATCTCCACACCGACGACGTTTCCGCCGCTTGTGGCGATGTACTCGGCAGTGCTCGGCGTGTTCGTACCCTCGGGTGGTTCGAAGTGGGTGATTGAAGCGCCGTACGTGATGGCGGCGGCGCACGACTTGAAGGTGCACCTCGGGTGGGTTGTCGCGGCCTACGATCTCGGCGAGGCCGTGGCGAATCTGATTCAACCCTTCTGGATGCTGCCGATCCTCGGCATCTTCCAACTCCGAGCGCGCGACGTCATGGGCTACACGCTTGTGGTGTTCGCGGTCTTGCTGCCGACGGTGCTGATCCTCGTGACCCTGCTTGGGCGGACGCTGTCGTATCCGCTGTAAACATCTCGAGGGTGCCCGTCGTAAGTCACCTTGGATCCCCCTAACAGCGTAAAGCGCTGCGCCGCCCGGCCTTCTGGCCGTTTCATCTGGCGGATCGGTGGGGTTGTGAGACGAGGATGTTCTAGGTGAGAGGAATCTGGGCGATCACAGGGGTCGCGTTGCTGGTGTCGAGCGGATTGGTATACGGACAGACGCGGAGGCCGGCTGCTCCTGGGGGAGCGGATCTCCAGGACCCACCACCGCCGGTGCCCCCGGCCATCATTGCCCGCGGCGAGAACGGCCGTACCGTCGTGCGTGCCATCCACGTCGACAGGCCGATGCAGATCGACGGCAAGCTGGACGAAGCCGTCTATCGCGACGTCGAGCCCATCTCGGGTTTCATTCAGGCGGTGCCGGCCAACGGCCAGCCGTCTACCGAGAAGACCGAAGCGTGGATCATGTTCGACGAGAACTTCATCTACGTCACCGGCAAGTGCTACGAGTCTGTCTCGCCCGACAAGTGGACGGC
>JBEBGB010000568.1:0-3661 GCA_040081675.1 Vicinamibacterales bacterium | reverse complement strand
GACGATCCGCGCGCCCTTGCCGAGTACATCTGGGCGATCGTGCACGGGATGTCGATGCTCGCGATCAACGGTCAACTCGGGCCTGCGCGAGCGGTGTCCGACCACCTGAACAACCTCGTTCAGCTCGCGTTCAAGCGGATGCGCACCGGCATCGCAGTGAAGTTGAAGGATGCCCGTTGATGAATCCGACGTGAGCGATCAAGGACGACGGCGCTCGGCGCGATTCGCGTCAGTGCCGCGTCGCGCGGGCCGCATCGGACAACCTGCGGTCCAGCGTGACCAGGTCGTATCCGAGGCGGTTCGACAACCAGAGGTACGCGAACCCCTGGCGCGGCTGCTTCGCCGAGGTGGACGGCTGTCGCGCCTCTTGAGCCCCTCCCATCCCACGTCGTAGGATTGGCCTTCACCGATGATGGATGTTCGAGCGGGCACCGTTCGCGCGACGCGTGTGGCCGCAGTCTGCGTGCTGATGGCTGGCGTGGTCTTCGTCCGTTTGTGGGCGGCACAAGCGCCAAGCCCTCGTGTATCGCGCGATTTCGACGTCGGGCAGAAGGATGTCTGGACCCTGACCGACCTCGAGGTGAAGCCGGGCGAGCGCGTCGTCTTTGCTGCGAAGGGGTCCGCCAGTTGTGGCGGCGCGGGGAGCAGCTTCGGGCCCGACGGCATCCCGCGTGGATTTCGAGATCTGCTGCGCATTCTGCCGATGCCTCAAGCCGGTCGTGGCGCGCTGCTTGGTCGCATCGGCGAGACCGACGTCGCGCAGCCCTTCGTGGTGGGGACCTCGCTCGACACCCGGCCTCCAGCTGGTGGCCTGCTCGCTCTTGGCATCAACCGCGCAGACACCGATCCGTGCACCGTCACGTTCGCCGTGCACGTGGATGTGTTTTCGGCGGAGGAAGGCGCCCCGGTTTCCGTCGCGGCGCGGGTCGAGTCGATGCCCGGCGTCGATCAGGCCGTATTCCGGAAGGTTCCGCGTCGCATCGGTGACAAGGACGGCAATCCCGGTGACATGGTGAACTTCATGATCCTCGGCACCGAGGCGGCCATGAAGCAGGTGTACACCGCCGCTGGATGGGTCACCGTCGATCCCGATGTGAAGGGCGCGCTCATCTCGGGCATCCTCAGCAGCTTGTCGAAAGAGTCGTACTTGACGCTGCCCATGTCGCAGCTGTACCTGTTCGGGCGCCCGCAGGATTACGGGTGGGCGCATGCCGAGCCCATCAAAGTCGCCGCAGCGCGACACCATCTGCGCATCTGGCGTGCGCCATTCGAGGTTGACGGCCGCATGACCTGGGTTGGCGCTGCGACGCACGACATCGGCTTCGAGCGCGACCGCCGCAACAACGGCATCACGCACAAAATCGATCCGAACATCGACTTCGAGCGCGGCTTCCTCGAGGCGACGCTCACCAGCACAGGGCTCGTGAGTCAGTTCATCTACTTCTTGCCAGAGAACCCGCTGCTCGAGGCGAAGACAGCCACCGGCGGATCGTTCCACTCGGACGGACGGGTGCTCGTGCTGAAACTCGCCGAATCGGCGCCGTCGTCGTCCGCCGCCTCGGTTCGCTAGTGCGACACTAGCGCTTCAACCAACCCTCTCGGGACAGATCCACTTCGCACAGGAGCCATCAGATGCCTGATACCGCCGTGACCGTGATAGCGTCCATCAAAGTGAAACCGGGCATGGAGGATCGCGCTCGCGAACTGCTCCTGAGCATCGTCGCCCCGACACTCGAAGAGCCGGGCTGCGTGAACTACGACCTGCACCAGTCGACGACCGATCCGACCGACTTCATGTTCTACGAACGCTGGACGAGCGACGAAGCGCTTGCGGCGCATTCCACTTCGCCAGCTCCGCACCGTGCGGCGCTTCGCGAGCAGCTGGGCGCCATGGTGGCCGGTGCACCAAGCGTGACCCGCTGGCGTCAGGTCTGACGCAGGCTTCGCGCTCCTCTTCGAGTTCAGATCGGACTGTGGTGCGCCCCGAGCTTCCCGAGGCTATTGAAGAATTCCGCGATCACCGTTGGTGCCGCGAGGACGCGCTTCGGATCGAGGACGCCTTCGAAGCCGAGCGGTTCATCGAACGGGTTGGGTTCGCTGCGTGCCTCACTGATTCGCGCCGGCCAGGACCCTCGCTGTATGTCGCGGTGTGCGGCAGACGCGACGCGATCATGCCGCGCAATGTACAGAAAGATCCCGAAGCCTCACACACCTGGTTGCTGAAGGACGAGGTCGTCAGACGCAGCAAGATCTATTACGGGAAGCTGGCGCGTGGAAAGGCCACGTTCATGGCCCCGCGTCTGGTGCCGCATTTCAATGCGGTCTGGGGCATGCGACGAGCCGACGAGCCGCGTCGCCTGAGTTCAGCGGCACAGGCGATCCTTCGTGTGCTGCGTCGCGAGTGGGAGATGGCCAGCTCCGATCTGCGCGAGGACTCGGGCGTGAAGGATCGGGCGCGGTTCACCAAGGCGCTCGACGAACTCCAGGCTGCGATGCTGGTGGTGCCAAGCGAGGTGTTGTACCGGCCCAAGTTCACCTACATCTGGAGCTTGAGCCTTGGCCGGTTCCCCGACCAGCTACGGACGCGTGTGAAGCGAGAGACGGCGCTGCGCGAGATCGCGCGATGCTTTCTGACGAGTGCTGGCATGACGATTCCCGGCGAACTCGCGAAGGTCACTGGGCTGTCGCGCGTGGAAGCGGGGCTCGGCAACCAGGCGCTCGTGAAGGAGGGATTCGCGACCTCACCCGCGCGCGGCGTTTATCAACTGGCCGAAGGGGCTAGCCCATTGTCGAGATCGGCATAGCGCGCCGTCCCTCCCGCCTCCGCTAAAGCTACGGCGGGCGCACCGAAGCCTTGCGCGAAGGTGGCCGGCTCGACACCGCGGTCAACCGCCGCTCCAGGGCTCGTCACTCATGCTCGGCCTGGGTCCCAGACACCCAGCCCTCGATCCGGCCTTGCGCGTCGGTTGTCGGATCAGTGCGCGCGGCGCTCGCAAGTCGGGCCGTCACGCTACACCGATCTCGAGATGGCTACTGCGAGAGTCAGTGAAGCTTCCTGAAGGCCCATCGCCCATCGCCCATCGCCTACCGCCCATCGCCGTGAAACGAAACGCCCCGGCGACCCAGGTCACCGGGGCGTTTCGCTTACGGATTCACGTTCGCGCCCTTCACAGGCATTGGCGGCGGATACGCGATGCCCAGCTGCTCGAGGTACGACTTGTACTTCGCCGGGTCGTAATAGAACTTGCGCAGCTCGGGACGGAAGCGGTCCATTGTGTCCTTGTTCAACCAGATGGCCGGCTTGTCGTCCGGGCGCAGCAGCGGCTTGTACTTCTGCGGTGCCTTCTGCACGTTCTCGAAGTAGTCGCGCGACGCCTTCAGCAGATCGGGCCTGGTCAGCAGATCGATGATCGTCATGGCGTACGCCTTGGCGCCCTGCGTGGCGCCCTTGTGCGCCACAGGTGTGGCCATGGCGATCGAACTGGTCCAGTGGTGACCGATGGCGCCGGGAACGTTCGACGGGAAGCGCAACGTGATCGTGGGATAGGCCCACATGACGTCTCCGATGTCGTCCGACGCACCGCCGGTCTGTTCTTCCGGCGGGATGAACTCGCGGCCCCTGAGCGGCCTGACTTGCGTAGCCAATCCGCGTTCCTCCGCG
>JBEBGB010000085.1:0-13548 GCA_040081675.1 Vicinamibacterales bacterium | reverse complement strand
CCCACGCCCGCCGGGCCCGCGAGCCATGCCAAAAAGCTTCTCTTGGCGAGTTCAATCGATAGGTGTAGCCTCCTGACACTTCAGGGTCACCGGTTGTGCAAGATGAGGGAGAGGCTACTCATGTCACAGAAGATCGGCTTCGATCGCCGCAGTTTCCTCCGGAGCGCCGGATTGACAGCGTTCGCAGGCGCCGTTGGCGTGGGTACGGGCACGGCTGCCGCGCTGCCCTCTGCCGCACCTGGCGCCGAGCCAGCCAACGGCAAGTACGACTTCGACACCATTCACGACCGGATTGGCACCGACTGCACCAAGTGGGATCGACAGATCCAGTTGTATGGGCGCGATCACGTCGACGCGGGAATGGGCATCGCCGACATGGACTTCTCCCCCGCCCCCTGCATCACGCGTGCGCTGATGGCGCGCGTGGAACGGGACAACTGGGGCTATACGACGATCCCGGACTCTCACGTCGAGTCGATCGTGAAGTGGAACAAGCGCCGCTACGGCCTGGATATCGACGCCTCGTGGGTCGTGAACTCGCCGGCGGTGCACCCCGCCATCATCGCCACGCTGCGGGCGTTCTCGCCACCGGGCACCAGGGTCATCATGCCCAGCCCGTCGTACAGCGGGTTCTACAGCGACCTTCGCGTGACCGGAACGACGCCCGTCGACGTGCCCTTCAAGGTGAAGGACGGGCACTTCACGATGGATCTCGAGGGGATCGAGCGCGCCATCAGCCACGACACGCACACGCTCATTCTGTGCAATCCGCAGAATCCGACGGGCAACGTCTGGTCGAAGGACGATCTGATGGCCATCGGAGAGATCTGCCTCAAACGACGCGTGGTCGTACTGGCAGACGAGATCCACTGCGACTTCGTCCACAAGGGGCACACCTACACGCCGTTTGCCAGCCTGCCCAACGAGGCCGTCGTCCGCAACAGCGTCACCTTCAAGGCGGCCTCCAAATCGTTCAACCTGGCAGCCATGAAGTGCGCGTACTTCTTCACGAGCAATGCGGACTACCGTGCCCGCATCAAAGCGTGGCATCGCGACGAGATCTCAACCCTCGGCATGGTCGCGCACCGCGCGGCGTACACCGAAGGGGACGCGTGGCTCGATCAGGTGCGCCCGTACCTCGACGCGAATCTGACGTTCGTCGAGGACTACATCGCGAAGAACATCCCGCTCATCAAGATGGTCAAGCCTCAGGGCACCTATCTGGGGTGGCTCGATGTGAGTGCCGTGGTCGACAAAGTTGGCGCCCGGGCACTGACAGCCGACGCGAACAAGACGCGCGACCCCAGTCTTGTGCCGCTGACCCCGTCGCACATCATGGAGACGTGGTTCGTCGAGCACGCCAAAGTGCAGATGAATCCTGGTGGCGGTTTCGGAACGGGTGGCCAGGAGCGGATGCGCATGAACTGCGCGACCAACCGCAAGACGCTGCAACTGGCGCTCGGCAACCTGGCGTCGGCCCTGAAGAATCTGTAGCCCAGGCCGCGCAGACTGCACGACTGATGACAACACGCGAAGCCTGGTAGGGCTTCGCGTGCGTGTCGTTGCTGGTGTTTGTGACAAGGAGACCGGCGCGCTGCGCGGTTGTTCGCGCAGGCACCGGCCGCAACCCGCCTACTTGCCGGCGGCCGTGTTACTCAGCGGCAGCGCGTTGATCGGGATCATGATGTGCGCGCCAGGTGTGCCTGGCAGCATCATCCAGGGTTGGCCCGCCCCTTTCAGCGCGGCGTCACGCTGACTGGTCGTCGAGACGCCAAGCGACTCCGGCGTGGCGTTGGGCACCGACATCACCCACAGCAACTTGATGCGCTTCGGATCGTCTGAGTAGCGGTACGACATGGTCCCGAACTGCGGCCGCGGGATCGTCCCGGCCTTCTGACCCTCTGCCACGGCAGCCGCAACGTCGGCGTCGGACTTCTTCTGCGCGCGAAGCTTCGCCTCGAGGTCGCGACGCGGCGCGAGAATCTTGTTATAGCAGCGGACGAATCCGTCATCCGCCTTCGGCTGGCACTCGATCTGGTTGGTACCCTGTCGAAGCACCTGCCTGGCGCCGGATGCGGCGTCATAGGCGACCACGGTCGCGCCGGCTTTCAGGTCTTCCGGCAGCGGCTTCAAGGCCTCGGCCACACGCGCATCGACGGCTTGAGCCATCGCGGTCACCGCGAACAGCGAGACCGCGGTCATGGTGGCGGCAGTAATCGGACCTCTCATCAGCATTCCTCCGGTCAAAACGCTTGGATAGTCGTATATGTCGAATCGCTACGTGATCAGCACCTTTCGCACGACCTGTGAGTCCTCTTCGAGGAACGACTTCTTGGTCTCGTTCGCCTGTGCCGTCACTTGGACCCGACCCGTGATGTCGGTCGCACGCGATGTCAACGTGTGATTGCCAGGCGTCGCCCCATTCCAGGTGTAGGTGAACAGCTTCCAGCCGTACTTCTCTTTCGTGGCTCCGTCCAGAGTCGCCGCTTGCCACGGGCCTTCGTCGACCTTCACTTCGACAGACTTGATCGGCGTTCCGTCGTTGAGCACGACACCCAGAACGGTGTGTGCGCTCGCCGCTTTGGTGACACGCGCCACAAACGACTTCAGATTCATGTGCGTGACCGAGGTCTCCTTCCACATCATCTGACCGTCGATCATCTCGCCGCGTAGCGTCCGGTACCAGCGTGCCTGGAACTTGCCGAGATACTGGTCTTCCTGAAGATGGATGTGAGACAGCCACTTGACGTTGCACACGCCGTAGTAGCCCGGCACGAGGAGACGGAGCGGCGCGCCCTGGTGCTTCGACAGCGGTTCTCCGTTGAGCGCGTACGCGAGGAACAGATCAGACCCCAGTGCCTTTTCGCGCGGCAGACTGCGGCCGAAGTTCTGATCCAGCGTGAATTTCTGCGTGCGCCATTCGATCTCTTCCTCGCCGTGATCGGCGCCGAAGAACACGAACTCGCGCGCGCTGGCCTTCACGCCCGCGGAGTCGAGCACTGCCTTGAGCGGCACCCCTGTCCAGCGTCCGTTCCCGCACAGGGCGTTGAGCGGACCACGGTTGCCCGAGCACTCGAAGCCAGCGACAAGCTCCTTGCCGCCCATCTTCTTCAGGTCGTCCAGCGACAGCGATTTGGGACGGTCGACCAGTCCCGTGAGTTTGAGTTTGAAGTCGGCCGGGTTCACATCCGGATGGCCGTAGTGCTGCGTCGTCGCGAACTTCGCTGCCGGCGTGAAGGGACCGTCGATTGTCCGGATGTCGAGGGTTCGGCGGTCCGGTGGAACCTCCCAGCGAACGCCTTCGGGAATGTCGGTGAAGGCGACGAGCACCTCACCCTGAGCCATGACAGGGAGGGCCCAATCTGGCAACGCCAGCACACCCAGTCCTGTAACAGCGATGCCGGCCTTGAGCGCATCACGACGTGTCGGCTTCATGGTGTTCGTCCTTCTCGAATGAGTAGCTTGAATCTAGTACGGATAGCCTTTGAGTCTTGGCGTCCTGGGTTTCCACTCTGGCAGGGACGCGTACTTGTCGCCGATTGGCATCTTGACCATCGGCAGACTCTTTTCGTCGAGCACCTGGTCTTCCGGAATCACCCCGTTGATGTTGAGCAGGAACGCGGTGATCGCGTACACCTCGTTGGCGGTCAGCGTGCCCTCCCTGTTGAGAGGCATGCCACGGTTGATGTAATCCCACACTATCGTCGCAAACGGCGCGCGAAGCGGCAGGATCCGTCCGCGTGACCAGAGCTCGGCATCCGGAGCAGCCTTGCTTTTCAGAATCGGAGCCGTGCCCTCTATGCCGGTCGCCCCGTGACATCCCGCGCATCCCTTTGTGCGGTACAGCTGAGCGCCTTCCTTGACGGTTCCGCGACCGGGCGGGAGTTCTTCACCGGTAGGACCGATCGAGATATCGAGCGCGCGGATCTCCTCCGGCGTGGGCGTGCGTCCCACACCGTACGTCGGCCCCTGCGCGAGCGCGGAGACGCCCATCAGCAACGCAAACGCGAATGCGAACGGGAGCGCCTCACGCGAACCCATTGGTCACGCTCCCGTCGCTGGCGATTTTCCACGGCTGCACCGAGTTGTCGAGCCCCGGCACGCTGAACGTCTGATCGAACGGCTTGTTCCAGTACTTCGCGAGCTGCTCGCGCGTCGGCTGGGCCTGTCCGATCTCGTCGGTGCACCGCGACATGATCTCGGTCTCGGTGCCGTCCCAGTTCCACCCGTAGGTGAAGAGGCAATGCGCCATCCGCTGCGGCGTGCCCTGGAATACCGCCTTGTTCCATTTCTTGCCGCCGTCAGTCGAGACCTCTACCTGCTTAATCGCGCCGCCGCCTGACCAGGCGAGGCCGCGAACTTCGTAGAAGCCCTTGCCCGGCAGCCGCTGTTCGCCGGACGGGTACGTGATGACCGACTTGGGCCCGATCTGGTAGTCGAGCGCCGCGACTTTCGCGTCCTGATCCATGTGGCCGTAGTCGTTGTAGTTCATGTAGTACCGGTCGACGAGCTTGATGCGCTGCAGCCACTTGGTGTGAAAGATCCCTTCGAAGCCCGGAATCATCAGACGCACCGGGAATCCGTTTTGCGGGCGCACCGCCTCGCCGTTCATGCCGTAGGCGATCATGCAGTCGTCCATCGCCTTGGCGATCGGCATGCTCGACGCGCCTTTGACTTCTTCCGACCCCTCGGCGACGAACCACGTGGCGCTGCCTTTCACACCGCACTCCTTGAGCAGCGTGGACAGGAGTACGCCGGTCCATTCCGCATTGCTCGTCATGCCATGCGTTTCCTGGACCGTCTTCGCGCGGCGCGACGGTCTATTGCCTGCGCACTCGATGAAGTGCAGGCGCGTCACGGACGGGAGGCGCTTCAGGTCGTCGATGGTGAAGGTCAGCGGACGGTCCACCAGGCCGTGGATCATCAGCGTGTGCTGTTTGGGATCGATATCCGGCAGGAAGGCGCCACGCGTCGTCGCGAAGTAGTGAAGCGAGGACGGCGTGATGACCCCGACCTGATCCTGCAGTGGGGTCGCGACATGAAACGTGAGGCCGAAGTTGTCGGGCGAGGGTCTGCCGCCGTGCGGGATGCGGGCCGAGGTGACGTGCTTCGAGCGGGCGCCATAGGCAATCTCGCCTTGCCTCTCGCCCTTGATCATCGGCGGGGACGCCGGCATTCCCGGCATTGCTGGCGCTGCTGGCGTTGCCGGTGCCTGGCCGAATGCGGGCGCAGCGGCTCCCAACGTGAGACCGCCGGCCAGCGCGGCGCCGCTTCTGAGGAATTCTCTTCGAGCCGGTCGTTTCGCACCCATGGGTTTCTCCTTCGCAGTTGAACCTAGGAACCCGGAATCGCTTCCCCGCAGTCGCAGAGTATATGCCCAGCCCGGTCAAGTGTCTGAAAACAAGAGAGCGAGGACAGGTTCGCCTCATCCGCCAACATCAGGTCGGACAGCTCGGTCTTGCGGGTGTAGGATTCGGCCTTGGCGTTGCCGGCGGCGTGAACGGCGCGATGGTGGCGCGGCGCGCGTAGCCTCGCAGTGTCGACAGGCACATGAGACGACCGGTTCCCGGTTTGATCGCGCTCGCCGCTGCTCTGGCCGCGGCGTCTGTCTCGGCGCAGACGCCCGTCACCTTCTCGCATGACGTCGCACCCATCCTGTTCGCGAAGTGCGGCGTGTGTCATCGACCCGGTGGCGCCGCTCCGTTCAGTGTGCTCACCTACGGTAGTGCCCGCGCGCATGCCACGCAGATCGCTGTGGCTACGAAAAGCGGAGTCATGCCGCCCTGGAAGGCCGACGCCGACTACGGCGGTGCGTTCAGCGGACAGCCTCGGCTGACACCAACTGAACTCCAGGTTCTTCAGCGCTGGAGCGCGGAAGGGGCGCCGGAAGGCGACCCTTCCTCAACCCCCGACCCACCTCGCTGGACCGAGGGCTGGCAACTCGGGACACCGGATCTCGTGGTGACCTCACCCAGCTATACGCTGCAGGCCGACGGAACGGACGTGTTTCGAATCTTCGTCATCAGGCTGCCAGTCAACGGCCTGAAGTATGTCCGCGGCATGGAGTTCAACCCGGGCAATGCGCGCGTCGTCCATCATGCGAACATCCGCATCGATCGCACAGGGGCTTCACGCACGTTCGACGAGGCCGATCCGGCGCCGGGTTACACGGGGCTGGTCGCGAACTCGGCGGTCTATCCCGACGGGCATTTTCTTGGGTGGACGCCAGGGCAGGTGCCGCCGCTGCTTCCAAAGGGGTTGGCCTGGAGACTGCAGCCCAACACGGACCTCGTCGTCGAGCTGCACATGGAGCCGAGCGGCAAGGAGGAGGCCGTTCAGCCAACGATTGGCTTCTACTTCGGCAATGATCCGCCCGAGCGCACGCCGGCCATGCTTCGGCTCGGCCGCCAGAACATCGACATCCCGGCGGGGCAGGGCACCTTCGTCGTCACCGATTCGTTCGTGACACCTGTGGATATCGAGGTGCAGGCCGTGCAGCCCCACGCGCACTACCGCGCGAAGGAGATCGTCGGCGTCGCGGACCTGCCAGACGGATCGGAGCGCCCGCTCATTCATATCCGAGACTGGGACTTCCGCTGGCAGCACGTGTATCGCTACGTCGAACCATTCTGGCTGCCGAAGGGCACGAGGCTGCAGATGCGGTACACGTACGACAACTCGGCGGAGAATCCGAGGAATCCCGATCAGCCACCCAGGCGCATCTTCTGGGGGCAGCGTTCAACGGACGAGATGGGCGATCTCTGGATTCAGGTGCTCACGCGCACCGAGCGCGATCTGCGGGTGCTCGAGGAACAGTTCGGCCCAAAGGTCATGGCCGAGGACACGGTTGGTTACGAGCGGTGGCTCGAGTCCGAGCCCGACAGCGCGCCGCTCCACAACAGCGTGGCGCTGCTCTATCTCGAGCTGGATCGTCCCCAGGACGCCGTGCGCCACTTCCGCGCGGCAGCGCGCCTCGAGCCCGACCTGGCGGCTGCGCATTTCAACCTGGGCACGGCATTCACAGTTGCCGGCGACACCGAGTTGGCCGTGCTGGAATTCCAGCGCGCACTCGAGCTGCGCAGGGACTACCCCCAGGCGCACAACAACCTCGCGAGCATCCTGCTCCGCGCCGGCAGGCTCGCGGAGGCGGTCTCGCATCTCGAGCAGGCTATTGGTCTCGACCCGAACAACGCGCAGGCGCACCACAACGCCGGCATCGCCATGCTGCGGCAGGGGAAGGAGGCCGAAGCGCTCGACCACTTGAAGCGTGCCGTGCAACTTGCACCAGACACACCGAACGCGCTTGTCGATCTGGCCTGGCTGCTGGCGGCCACGACAGAGGACGCGTTGCGTGATCCAGGCCTGGCCCTTCGCCTCGCAGAGCGCGCGGTAGCCTTGACCAACCGCAATGATGCCGGCGCGCTTGATGCGCTCGCGACGGCACTGGCCTCGAACGACGAATTCGACCGGGCGGTCGACGCCGCAGACGCCGCGCTCGCGTTGAAGCCCGTCAGCCCGGACGCGATCGCCGCCCGGCGAGACGCGTTCAAAGCGCACCGGGCGTTTCGCCTGCCGCGCCAGAACGCTCGAGAACCCGGAACGAAGACGGGAGTCCGCTGATCCGGATTCCCGTCCTCGGCTGTGTGATCAGAAGTTCAGTTGCATCCCGACGGCGAAGAGACGTCCCTGCAGGATGGTCGTGGGTCGATCCAGGGCCGACCCGAACGCCTCATTCGTGCTGAGGATGTTGCTGCCATTGAGCACGTTGAACATGTCGAACTGCCCCTGCATCTTGATCTTTCCCACCTGGAACTTCTTCGCCAGGCGAACATCGATCTGATTGTACCGTTCCAGGTACTTCGTGCCGGGTTTGAGGAGTGGCACCGTAAGACTGGTTTGAAGCGGTGTCGCTCCCGGGTTCGCCGCGACAAAGATCGCCGACGTGACGATGTAGTCGACGTTCAGCGACGGGTCGATGACGCGGTTGATTGCCGAGTTGTACACCGCGTCCTGCCGCGCTGTGCCGCCTGGTGTGCCGGGGTATCCCTGCCAGCTTCCGCTGAGCTGAACGCCGAACGGCAGCGGATAGGAGCCGGCCAACTTCATCTGCGTGTTGTACGGGATGTCCAGCAGGCGCTGGTCACAATAGCGGAGGCTGTTGGGGTCTTCGACTTCGCAATTCGAGGTGAGCTGTCGACCCACGGTGATACCGCCGTAGATGTTGCCGCCCTTGAGCCTGGACGAGAAGCCGAAATCGACGCCGTTATACCAGCGACCGTTGACATCCGAATTCTTGTCGACCGACTGGACCAGGCCGCGCTTGGCGGTGTTGAGGTTGTAGATCGGGATCCGCTCCGAAGCGTCCAGCGGGTTCGGCACCGTTCCGACCGTGTAATCACTCTGCGATATGAGGGTGTTGTCCGACCAGAAGATGCGCTTGAACGTGCGATGCACCCAACCGGCGGACAGCGAGACACCCGGGACCACCTCGCGCTGAACGCCGAGGCTGGTCTCCCACTGATACGGCCGGCGGATATTCGGATCCGGGGTCCGATTGCTGATGCCGCTGATGTTGAACGGAATGACGACCGGACCGATCTCGCTGTTTTGCGCGATATCGTCCTTGTTCGTGTCGGTCCAGGTCCGACGGTCGGTGGCGATGACCATCGGGTTATAAACCGCGGCAAAGCCCACGGTCGAGAAGGCCTGCATGTACTTGCCGATATGCCCCTTGATGGCCGTTCGGCCGTCACCTGTCACGTCGTAGACCCCGCCCAAACGGGGCGCCACATCACGCCAGTTCGGCAGGTTCTCGATCTTGTCGAAATGGCGGAACGGAACGAAGCGGCCGGGCGGCGAATTCTGCTCCGGCGTGAACGTGTTGAACGCCTCGTACCGGATGCCCGGGCTCAGCGTGAGCCGCTTGAGCGTGTACGTATCCTGCAGGTAGAAGCCCAGGTCGTACTTGATACGTTCAGCGGCCTCCTGCGGTGTGTTGTAGACGATGACGGATGCCGGGTTCGTGGTGGTGACACCGTTCACGACCGTATTGGAGTACTCCTGGTACAAATCCAGGCCGCCGTAGATGGAACGCTGGTGGCGGTTGCCGCCAAACCCGTAGTTCATGCCAACTCTCACGTTGTGCGTGCCCGTGACATACGAGGTCTGCGCCATGATCGTGTGCCGGTCGGGCACGCGGAAGTAGTAAGGGCCGATGACCGAGCCCCAACGCTCCGTGGTCGTGCGGTTGAGGCGGCCGACGTCGGTCGCTAGCACGCTGGGCTGCTTTTCGTTCGTGGAGTACGTTTCGTCGTTCTCGGACCAGCCGACTTCGAGCAGGAACCGCGACGTGAACGCGGCTGTGTACTTGCCCTGCGCGGTGAAGTAGCGCTTCGGGCTGCGGATGCCGCAGGCCTCTTCGGTCGGGAAGGATCCAGCGGTACATTCGTGACCGCGGAACTTGATGATGCGATCCAGATACGCGCCGAACTTGTGCTTGCCGGCGATCACCCAGGTAATGCGCGCCGCGCCGCTCTTGATGACGTTGTCGTCGAGCGTCGGCTTCGTGACGTCAGGCGCGTAGGCGCGATGCGTCGGATCCGTGTTGTAGAACGAATCGGTCACCGTCTGGTCCACGCCCCACCGGCGGAACGTCCCGTAGAACCAGATCTTGTCCTTCCAGATCGGACCGCCGAGGCCGGGATTGAAGTCGAAGATGCGCGCGACCGTGTTCGGTGCGCGAAGCCCGGTCGCCGCGAGCTCCGGCGTGAAGTTATTGCTCTGCCACGCGCCAGGCGTGTGCGACCAGAAAACTGATCCCTTGAATACGTTGCTGCCGTCCCTGGGAATCATGTTCAGCCGCACACCAGAGGACTGCACTTCTGCACCGAGCGCGCTCGTCTGGTAGCTCATCTCCTCGAACATGCCCTGGTTGAAGTAGTTCTGAATCGCGCCGTCGCCTTCGATGCCGTTGACGATCATGCCGTCGACTTGAATCGAGTTGTCGCGGCGATCGGATCCGTGGACGGCCATGTAGGTTTGCTGCATGCCGGCCGTCCCGCCGACGTCGGGAGCGCTCAAGGACACGCCGGTCAAGGTCGACCCCACACCCCAGATGTTGCGGCCCGTCGGCACGGCCTCTAGCAGCTCCTTGGTGAGCACCTGCATCTGGGTGGCGCTCTGCACGTCGACCAGTGGTGTCTGGCCGGACACCGTGATGCTCTCTTCGAGCGAGCCGACCTTGAGGTCCGCGTCGATATTGGCGGTAAACGTGGCTGGGAGGTCGACACCCTCGCGAATGACGGTCGAGAAGCCCACGAGGCTGAATGTGACCGTGTAGGGGCCCGGACGCAGGTCGATGATGCGGTACTGACCCGATCCGTCGGTGACAGCGGACTTCGTCTTCTCGATCAGCACAGGGCTGCTGACCTCGACCGTGACGCCGGGCATGACCGCCCCGGAGCCATCCTTGACGGTGCCGGCAATGGCGCTTTGAGCCATCGCCGGTGCTGGAAGCCACAAGGCGGCCACTATCAGGGCGCCGCACATCCAGACGGTGCGCCGCGCGATTTCATTCGGCATATCTGAATCTCCTTGAACACGAACCTACGGCATTCGCTGCATACGCATCAGCGAATGAACCACCAGGGCGCGAGGGGACGAATCAAAAAGCCGGGAGCGCGCGATGAATCAGCGACCGGAGAGGAAGATCAGGAGCAACTATCGAGAGACGCCGCAAGAAAACAAACTGCACGCGACGCGAAATGAAAGTAGTGCGAACCGTATGCCGCCGACCTGGCAAAGTCAAGCATCAGGCGCTCTGTATTTCAGACGCTGACTCACGCCACCGGCTACACTCCAATTTCCCGTTGCGAGTATCTTTCTATTTTGGATAACCCACCAGCCTCGGCGTCTTTGGCTTCCACTCCGGCGCCATCGCGAAACCATCACGATTCGGCATGTTGACCTTCGGCAGGCTCTGCTGGTCTAGCACGTCATGGTGTTCGGTCAGCCGAAGGGGGTGCGGCGGCACCCGCTTTCACGGCGTCGAGCAGCCGCGCAAGACGCTGCAGTTCGGCCTCGGTGTCTGCGCCCACGCCAGGAAGGCGCCGCACCTGTTCGACGAGCAGGCGGCCCTTGGCCTCGAGGTCGGCGTCCCAGGCCAAAGGCGCTGTTCGCGTCAGGAAGTACAGGCTGTTGATGCGACCCGAGGATGAGAGCGACGCTACCCGCTCGGGGGTGAACAAGGCCAGCGCCCCCGCAATCGCCGCTGAGGACGACGTGTACCGGTCCTGCATGATTTGGCCGGCTGGCCGGCGCACTTCTGGCGTCGCGCCGTTCATCTGCTGCAGCAATCGATTGATCTCCGCTTCGTCCTGCCGAGCAAACCAGATCTCGAACTGACGCAGTGACTGCGCCACCTTGCCGTCCACGAATCGCACCGGTATCTCGCCCCAGTTCCACTGCTTCAGGAGGGCCGCGAGTTTCGACGCATCGTCCAGGTCGGCTTTGCGGAAATATCGAATCTCGGTCCGCGATGGCACCGCGCCAACTTGCTCGACGCCTGGCGCCGAGTAGGACACCTTCTCGAGCTGCGCACGCAGCCGTTCAGCCGTGGCCCTTTGAGCCGGATCGGCGAACTGCAAATAGACGAGCGTCTTGCTCTCGACCGCCCGTTCGAGGCGTTCACGCGCCGCGGGCGAATTTTGCGTCACGTCGGCAATAACCTTGGCCTCTTCCTCTTGACGCCGCACCGTTGCGAGAGCGCTCTCGGCAGCGAGCCGGGCTCTCTCTGCCTCGACCGCTTGGATCTGCGCCTCGCCCTCGGCTTGCTCCTTCAGGTAGGCCTGTGCTTCCGCCTGCAGACGCGCGATGGCCGCTTGTCGATTGAGATAGATCACCGCGGCCACGAAGATCAGCAGGACCAGGATAGCCGGCACAACAACGAGCTTGATGCGACGAGCGCGCGCCTGCCTGGCGCGTTCCAAGGTCTGGGCTCGAACCTCCTGGTCGAAGGCCTCCTCACTCGTGTGGAGGAAACCGAGCGTCTGTTCGAAGCCAGTCCGGTACCGCAACGCCCACGCGGCATTCGGCTGCTGACGCCGGAGCCAGCCGAGGGCGAATTGCAGATCGGGCTGGCGCAGCAGGCCGGCCTGGCCCGACGCATTCAAGTCAGCGGTCTCGGCCAGTCGCCGATAGACCTGTGCCGATTGCGCTTCTTCGTCGACCCACCGGCGCAGACGCTCCCAGACACGCATCAAACTCTCGTGCGAGATGTCGATCGGTCGGTCGAGTGTCAGGGCCGTCCCCTCGGGCGGCATCAGGAACGAACGCGACCGATTGCGAAAGACGTCAATCACCGTGGTCAGCTCGGCAGCCGTGGCGCCGGTGATCTCGAGCAGCGTGTCCATTCGCGTTGGACGACGCGTCCCACGCGCGTCGGTCGTCTTGTCGGTGATGGCTTTGAACAGCGCCTCGGCCAGCGTGCGTTGTCGCCCCTCAGTGAGTTCACCAAAAGCTTCTTCAGCATGGTGATCGAGGGCATGCGCCATCGTGCCGACCGCGTCGTAGTGCGTGAGCGTCAACGGCCCACGGCCACCGTCCTTCTGCCAGTTCGCCCACGTCCGATTGAGCGCATGTTGAAGGATCGAGAGCTGGTCCGGGTTGTCGCCGACATCGTTGACCAGTCTGGTCAACAGCACCGGGTCGATTTCAGCGCCACCCACCGCCACCGGGCCGGCGATCGCAGACCGGCGCTCGTCGCGCGTCATCCGCGGGACGAGGTATTGACCACCGTTGATCGCTTCGGGCAGACCGAAGAACTGCGAGCACTCGCCCAGGAAGTCCGAGCGCATCGTCAGCACGACGTACACGCGCAACTCGGGATGGGCGCGGGTCTCCAGCAGCAGATTGACGAACGCTGTGGCGTCCTCGCTGGCAGGTGCAACGCGGCCCGCGCCGGGCGTTGTTGCGAGCGTGTGATAGCGGAACAGCTCTTCGAACTGGTCGACGACGACGAGCAGATTCTGGCGGGGATCGAGGTGCGCCTGCTCGAAGGCGTCCACAAGTCCGAGCTTGCTCATGCGCAGGGTCGCCTCGGTCAGATCGGCCGGCGAAAACCCACTCGCGTCTGCTTCTGACAGCGTCAACACTGCAGGGCGAGCAAGCGCTTCGGCCAGAGCGCGGATGGGTCTGTTGCCAGGGCGGAACACGGCGACGCGCCACGCGCTTCCGGCGCCGACCATGAGTCCCCGATACAGCGCTGGGAGAAGACCACAGTTGACCAGCGACGACTTGCCCGATCCTGATGTGCCCACGACCGCGAGGAAGCGGGTGACCGCGAGCTTGTCGACCATCGTGTCGACCTGTTCTTCACGGCCAAAGAAACAGGCTTCCTCGCCTTCAGCAAACGGCCGAAGCCCGGGAAATGGGCCGGACTGCAGGTTCGCGACGCCGGTTGTCACATCTCGCTCCTGGTTGCGGCCAGTGCTGACACCAGCGGCTGCAGCATCGCTCCCGAGAAGCCCTCTCTCGCATCGAGCAGGTTTG
>JBEBGB010000084.1:0-13550 GCA_040081675.1 Vicinamibacterales bacterium | reverse complement strand
AGTGGTTCCTGAAGCGGCGCTCCCTCACTTACAGTGGCGGAACCGCGCCGGACTTGCACCGGACTTCCCTGTTATGCCCCTCGTGGGCACCAAAGGCAATCGGGACGGTACCACGATCACTCGCACCGCACAAGACGCCCGGATTGCGTACACTCGTCGGCGCATTGAAGGCGTCGCTCACGCGGTCGTTTCTCGATCGTCCCCAGCACGTGCGGCTGCGGCGCGTACTCTTTCAGATCCATCTCTGGACGGGGCTCATCACCGGCATCTATGTTGTCGTAGTCAGCCTGTCTGGCGCGGCGCTGCTCTTCCGACCCGAGATGCAGAAGCTCGCGTTCGGCGAGTACTTCACGGTGCCGTACGACCGCCTCTCGACGGCCGATGCGACGGTCGTCGTCAGCAAGCTGCGTGCGGCGTACCCCGACCATCGATTGCTTGGTATCGACTGGCCTACCTACCGGCGCGACACGTTCCTGGCCTATCTGACAAAGGGCCGCGAGCTGCGAACGGTGCTCGCCCATCCCGTGTCCGGGACGGTCCTCGGCGAGCTGCCGCGCACCTCATGGATTTCGCAGCTGCAGGATCTCCATTTCAATCTGCTCGGCGGAGAGACGGGCCGAACGGTCAACGGCCTCGGCGCGTGTGCCGTACTGGCGCTGTGTCTTACCGGTCTGGTGGTCTGGTGGCCGGGAGTCACGCGGTGGACGCGAAGCCTGCGCGTGGAGATCTCTCGCGGCTGGAAGCGCTCGAATTGGGATCTCCACAGCGCCGCGGGATTCTGGCTGTTCGCCTGGCTGGGCCTGTGGGCGGTGACCGGCGTCGAGTTCGCCTTCCCCCAGCAGTTTCGCGCCGCGGGGTCAGCGATCTCTCCGCTGACCGTGGTGCGCCCGCCGCTCTCGAGTGTTCAGCTCAAGAACGCCGGCACTCCACCGGAGCCACGAGAGCTCATCGCCCGCGCTCAACAGGCGCTCCCAAACGCCCACCTCGCCCGGCTCGTGTATCCGTCCAGCGACACTGCACCGTATCTCGTGCTCCTGGCGCGCGACATCCACGGCGACCTCGACACGAGCGATGAGGTCTCCTTCTACTTCGATCAGTACAGCGGGGCACTGCTGGAGCGGCGCGACAACGAGCGGCGGCCGCGCACGGCCGGCGATCGCCTGATGGCGACGCTCGGCCCGCTGCACATCGCGTCGTTCGCCCCGCCCGGCGTCGGCGGGCTGGCCGTGAAGGCGCTGTGGGCGCTCATCGCGCTCGGCTTCCCGCTGCTCGTCGTGACTGGCGCCATCATGTGGTGGAACCGGAACCACCCGTGACGAACATCTCCCATGCGAGCGAGACCGGCGGGCCGGCACGTTCGAGTAGGAGCCGTGGATCGTCGTCAGGACCTCTGATCCAGCCAGACATACCGGCGTCTGAGCGCCTCGCGAAGGTCCCCATCCAAAGCACCGCACAAGGACAAACGACAGAACGAAAACGATCCGAACGATCTGTCGCTCTTAGACCGCGAATCCTCGACGGCGCTTCTCGCGGAGCATACCAAAGCCGATCGCCAGGGCCATAGCAACAAACGGCCACGGGCTGACTGAATTGACGGCATCGTTCGCGAACCGCGTGATCTGTTCTTCGAGCTTGAAGCCCGAGACATCGGGCGGCGATGCGGCTCGATCGACCGGCGCAGGCGCGGGACGTGGCGCCTGCACGGCCGCCGCGGCGCGCATGCCCGACGTGAGCGCGTCCGGCGCCGAGGAAAAATCGCGCGCATTCCATCCGGTGGCACGCGCGACGCGCTGACCAAACCGCTGCAGTACCTCCTGGCCGAGGCCTGGGACCAGAGCGCTCTGCGCCCCGATGTACTGATGGACCTTCAGGTTGCCGCAGGTGTTCGCCGTGCAGCTCACGCCGACACGCGCCACCGACTCCACGTACTTGCGAACGAGATTCGCGCGTTCCTCATCCGAGAACGTGTAGCTGCCCTGGCGGTCCACTTCCAGCATGCGCGCCAGGATCGACTGCTGTGCGTGGGGATTGTTGTTCTTGAAGAACTCGTCGAGGCCGAGTCCGTGCTTGTCGGCGACGAGCACGTCGTAGCTGTTCTGCCAGAACGTGCCGTCCATCTGCTCGGCGCTCGTGGCCTGGAATCCATAGAGATATTCCATCGACTTGGCCATCTCGCGCGCGCCGCCGTATCCCGAGCGCTGCATCTCGGTCAGCCACTTCGGGTTCCACGTGCGGGTATTGAGCTCCGAGGCCAGCCAGCCCTTGAGGTCTGTCATCGACTCGGAGCCCGCCTTGCGGAGATTGTGGATGTACATGTCTGGCGCGACGCGATTGACGGTCTTGCTGGCCACGCTCAGGCCGCCGAAGTACTGATAGACGTCGTCGTTGTCGACCGCCCCGTACAGGCTGCTCGTGCGGCTGAACACCACTGCCTGATTGCCTTTCAGATGGCTGGCCAGGCCCCCCGCCGCAGTGCCCCCCCACACTTCTGAGGAAAACGCGTAGTTTGTGTAGTGCATGAACAGGTTGCCGACATCGTCGGTATGGCCGTCGGCGTCCTTGCTCTGCTCGACCATCTGCTGCACTCCGACGCCGTACGCCCCAGGCTTGTTGCCGAACACACGGGCGCGTGCGATCTGCGACGCAATATCCTCGGCCACGCCGCCGCTCCGCAGCGCAGCGGCGACCTCACGATCGTGGCGGCTGATGGCATTGTCGCCGGCCGAAGCCGCCAGGCGCGCCGCGCGATCCAGCAGTAGCACTTTTTCGGGCAAGCCATCGCGATAGATACCAGAGATTGTGAAGATCACGTCGACCCGCGGCCGGCCAAGCTCTCCGTCTGGAATGAGGCGGAGATTGTCGACGATGCCACGCGCGTTCCAAATTGGTTCGACGCCCATGAGTGCGAGCGCCATCGACTCGAGCGCGCCCTGATGGCGCAGCGTCTCGCCAGACCACAGAACCTGCGAGATCTTGTCTGGATAGGCCTTGTGCTGCTTTCGATAGGTGGCGATGAACTCGTCGGCCATCTTGCGGCCGACCTTCCACGCCGCCTTCGTCGGAATCAACGCGCTGTCCGACGCATGCTCGTTGCGGCCTGTAGGCAGACTCGCGGGGACCTGCAGCGGATTGCCGAACGGCGCGGTGGGGAGATAGCGTCCCGCCAGCACGGTGATGAGGCCGTCCAGCTCGAGAGCGGGGGACCGACGGACATTGGCGACCCACTCACGACCCTCTTCGAGCGTCTTCATAATCTTGTCGCGGAGCGCAGGCGAGTAGCTGCGTGAGATGTCTGGAACCCGGCCGTCGAACACGGTGTCCGCCCATGCCTGAAGATCGCCTTCAACGGCTGGGACTTCGCTTTCATCGAAGCCGTATCTGAAAAACGCGGCCAGCCCCTCGCGCTGGTTCTGCTCCGGGGGCGCCTCGCCCACCGTATGGAGCCCCAGCGGGATTGTGTTGTTCTCCGTGTCGTCCAAGAACCGGTGCACGCGCTCCTCGACCTCACTCCAGGCAGCGGCGTCGAGGTTGAATCCCATTTGGGCATCGAGTTTGAGGCGCCGGATTTCGGTCAGCGCGGTTTCACGGTAGGCCTGCGCCAGCTCGGCGGACGTGCCTTCTGTTTTGTCCAGGTTTTCAAGGGCGGCACGCAGTGCCTGAAACTCCGGAAGCCTGCCGCCGTTGACGATCATCGGCGTCAGATGGCTGATGATCACCGCCGCACCGCGGCGCTTCGCCTGAATCGCCTCGGCGTCGCCGTCCACGATGTAGTAGTACGGATCCGGGAGGTCGCCGAGCAGCACTTCCGAGGTGTCCCACCCGGCCTGCGCGGTCTGTTTGCCCGGCAGCCACTCGAGTGTCCCATGGCGGCCGACGTGAACGATCGCGTCGGCCTTGAATTGATTCCGGTACCAGAGATACGCGGCGACGTACTGGTGCGGCACGGGCGTCACCGTATCGTGGGCGGTGTTGGTGTACTCCTCGAAGGTCTCTCGCAGCGGTTGGGGGCCCAGGAAGATGTTGCCGAACCGCATGCCGGGCACGACGAAGAACCGCTCGCCCTCTCTCGTCACGGTCATGAGCGTGGACGCCTCGGGCCGGCCCCAGCGCTCAATCGTGGAGTCGCGGAATCGCTTGGGGAGCTGCGCAAACCACGCCTTGTATTGCGCCATCGAGACGAGCGTGACGGCCCCGCGGTCGACCATGTCCTGCAACTCGCCTGGCGCCCAGAGCTCGATGTTGCGGCCGTTGCTCTCGAGCAGCTCCATGAGCCGGCGCTCGTTGGGAAGGAACGTGCCGGTCGTGTAGCCCTCCTGCTGCAGCCGCTGCAGGATGTTCCTCAGCGTGGGATACACGGCCAGGTAGTCGGCGCCAATGTTTCCCTTGCCGGGCGGGTGGTTGTAATAAATGAGCGCAAGGCGCTTGTCCTTGTTCGCCGTGTCCTGCAGCGCAATCCACCGCTCCGCCCGGTGCACCAGCGCGTCCAGGCGCTCGGGCACGGCGCGGCTGGCGCGCGATTCCACTCCGGCCACCGGCTCGAGCGTCGCGAACAGAATCGGCTCCGAGACGCCCGCGCCCTCGGGCAGGTCGAGCATGTTGCGCACCCGGTCCATGGGCAGCCCCCGAACGTCCTCCTCCCATTCGACCCGCGACTGACGCGTCGCCATCAGGTTGATCGTATGGACGCCGAGCTTCTCGAGCAGGACCGGATCCTCCGGCCGCGCCGCCATCGACTGGTTGAGCACGAACAGCGTGCGCAGCGGCGACCGTCCTTCGATGGCCAGCAGGTCCTCCATTGCGCCGAGCGGCCAATCAAACGCGGCGACGACGCCGATACCGCGCTTCTCGAATGCCGAGATGAACGCGTCGATGTGATCCAGGTCGTGGAATTTCCAATTGGTGCTGAAGAAGGTCAGCCCGACCAGTGGCGCGTTCGCGCGGACGAGGTTCTCGGCACGGTACCAGGCGAGATAGTCCTTGAGCGAGGCAAACGGCGCCGCCGCACGCGGATGGTAAATGCCGCGATCCACCAAGGACACCGGTAGAGGAACGCGCAACTTCTTCGAGCCTCCGGCCACCGTGTATGCGTGGGCCAGGAACGCGGTCAAGTTATCCACGCCGCCGTACTGCCAGTACTGCACCACTGGGTCATTGATCGTTCGATCGACCTTCAATTCCCAGTAGGCCTGTCCCATGGTGGCTGGGGCTACCAGGACCAGCGCGCGCCGCTTGCGTGCCGCCGCCACGGCCTGCTTCAGCCGCTGCTCGTGGACGCTTTTCAGCATGTAGGCGAAGATCACGTCGGCAGCCTGCAACCGTTCGGGCTGCACTTCTTCGGATGCAATCTCGAGCTGAATCAGGCCTTTCCCGTAGATCTGCTGAAAAGCCTCGTACGCTTCCGGTAGGAGCTGGTCGACATTCGAGATGACGAGGACGCGCACCGGTTCCTGCGCGGCACCGGGTGCCGGCGAGGCGGCCAGCAGCGCGGCCGCCAGGCAGCAGACGACGAGCGCGTTACGGCTGCTCTGGCACATACACGACGCTGCCGTCCGGCAGTTGGTACGCGATCCCGACGCGCGTTCCCTGCCCCGACTGTTTCTCAGGGGTGATTTTGCGGACCTTCATCTTGTTCCGATCACGCTCGATGATCTCCATCTGTCCGGCCGCGTTCTTCGTCACGATCGTGAACGAGGAGTTCGGGTCGAGCAGTGTCGCAAGGCTGAACGCCTGAAGCAGCGCCACCATGATGCCGAGGGCAAACACGATCGACGCATCGAAGAGGTTGGCCACGCCGCCGAGCGGATCCTCGCGGTGAACAGACGACTGGTCCCGCAGGCCGCGCTTACGCCGTTGAAAGGCTCTCAAACGGGGCCTCCTCGTCTATCTCGCGCGACTGGCGGGTGCGCAGCGCGCGTACGATCAGCTCGCAGAGGTTTTCCATCTCCTTCAGCTCGACGCGCGACCACCGCTCTCGCACCAGCGTGATGACGTAGGCAATGCCGCTCATCATCAGGCCGCAGACGACGGCGCCGAAGCCGATCACCAGGTGACCAACCATGCCGGCGACGTCGCCCGTCAGCAGCGCCTGGAGCGCGGGGCCGAGCGGGATGATCGTGCCCGCAAGTCCCAGCATCGGCCCGAGCCGAACGAGCGCGCGGCTGCGATCCAGCCTGGACGCCACGTCGATCTCCTCCTGCTGCAGCGTCTCCTCGAGCCAGACATCGAGGTTCTCGCTCGACTGCACTGCGTGCAGACGCGCCTGCACGCGCCCCCAGAACCGCGCGAGTGAGGGCGACATGCTGAGGTTCGTGAGCACGTCGCGCCGGTGGCCGGTCCGCCGCAGGTCCATGGCCAGCGTCAGGGCCACGGCCGAAAGATCCGTCAGCTGCTCGCGCCGCTTGCGCCGCCACTGCACGAGCAGTGCGCCCAGGTCGAACAGCGACAGCGCGAATAACACGAGGAGGGCGATCGCGACCGGCCAGAAGAACGCGTTGGCGATCTGGTAGAAGACCTGGGTCGCGCCGCCGTACAGCCCGGTCACAGGCGAACCCTGATGCCACCGAACACGGTGCGGCTCGGCGAGAAATGGAAATGGTAGTAGCGGCGGTTCAACAGGTTCTCACTCGAGATGAACGGATGCACGTGCGTATCGAGCGCGTAGCTCACGCTGGCATCCATGGCGAAATACGGGCTGTAGCTGCCGGGCACGCCTTTCGTCGTATCCGTATTCGTGTCGGTGCTGAACAGCGTCCCGGTGTAATGCCCTGCGACCGATCCGGTCCACTTGCCGCGGTTCGCGAGCAACTGGCCGGACGCCATGTGATCCGGGATGTTTGTCACGCGCTTGCCGACAATCGCCGGGTCTGCGGGATTGCTGGTGATGACTGCGTCGGTAAAGGTGTAGGTGCCCCGGAACTGCAGCCCCGGCACCAGATCCTGCCTGAAGGCCAACTCGATGCCGCGCGTGCGCCCGCCGCCCGCATTCATGTTGATCCGGAAGTTCCCAGTCGGGTCGCGGGCCAGATCCGTCTGGCGATAAACCAGATCGGCGATGTGGTTTTCGTAATAGGCGGCGTCCACGCTCGTGCGCCCGCCAAGACGCTTGCGAACCCCGGCTTCCCAGCTCACCACGGTCTCCGGCGTCAGGGCGGGATTGGGCGCGAAGATGATGCCGCTGCTGGTGATGTCCGGGGCATACAGGTCGAACACGTTCGGGTTCCGGAACGCGTTGCCGACACTGACGCGGAGATTCCAGTTTCCCGGCATCGTGTACCCAAGGGCCGCCTTGCCGGACACCTGGTTCCTCGCGCGTGCCGGATACTCGGTGCGGGGAGCCAGGACGTTGAAATTGTCGCTCAGCCCGTCATAGCCGCGCCAGTAGTCGTAGCGGGCGCCAAGAACCAGCTGCAGATTGTCCGCGACGGCGATCTGGTCCTGCACGTACGCGCTCTGGTTGATGCTGCGGCCGGTAGCGAAGAACGTCTGATTTCCCCTGCTGTCCCTGTCCGTCCAGTTGCTCAGCGCAATCCGGGAGTGGGCCGCGTATTGCTGTCGCGTCTCGCCGCCGATCGCCAGCGCATGCTGTCGCACCGTGTAGTTGTACTGCACGTTGGCGTGCGCGGTTCTGCGGCTGCCGTCGGTCAGCGTTCCCGGCCCTGACGTCAGCGTGTTGCCGGTGCCGAGCTGCCGGAACTGAAATGTCGGGATCTGGTACAGCCCCGCGTCGACTCGCAATGTCGCGGCGGCGGCAAAGGCGTGCTGATACGTCCCGCTGTAGAAGTTCGAAGCTGCTCGCCGGGGCCCTGCAGAAAGTTGTTGGGCGTGATCGACAGGCGCCGCAGCGTGCCTGCGTCGTCGAACACGACGGCGCCGCTGTCGATAACGTTGCCGGCGGCGTCCCGGAGATAGCTCTTGTAACCGGTGTACCCGTAGCTGTAGTCGGTGCGAAGGTACTGCATCGAAACGATCGTGGAGGCGCTGGCCTGGAATTCACCTTTCACGCGCCCTGCGCGCCGGTTCAGCCAGTTCCGCCCACCTTCCCCGATGATCGCGGTCCGTGCGCCCGTCGTCGTCAGTGAAGGAATCGGTCCGGTGACGGACGTTCCCGTGCCGGTCCCCGGCGTCGCTGTGAATCGCCGGCTGTTGTACCCGTCGGTCTCGAACCGTTCGAAGCCGGCCGATACACCAAGCCGGCTCATGAAGCGATCGCTGTAGAGGGCGGTGACCCGGTGGCTGTTATAGGTCCCGTACTCGCCGCTGACGTCGAGCGCACGGCGGTCGATCGGGCGCGTGCGGATGTTGATGACACCGCCGAGGGCATTTCCGCCATACAGCGACGAGAAGGGTCCTCGCACCACTTCGATGCTGTCGACCTGGCCTGTGGGCAGGCCGGTCCAGTTGACGCTGTCCGCGAAGGCATCGTTAAGCGGCTGTCCGTCGAGGAGGACCAGCGTCCGCGAGCTGCCTCTGAAGCCGCGCAGGTAGACGTTCGAGTCCGTTGCGGAAAAGCCTTGGGTCCGCTGCACGTACAGTCCTTCGGTCAGCGTGAGCTGCTGATCCAGGTTCTGTACCGGCCTTGCCGCGATTTCCTGCGACGTGATGACGGTGGCGGACAGCGGTGTCTTGTCGACTTCCGCTTCAGAGCGCGTCGCAGTCACCACCACCGTCGTCTTGACGTGGAAGGGATCCGACGCGTCGATGGTCTCCTTGCCCGAAGGTTGCTGACCCGCAGCGCCGGCTGCGTCCTGGGCAGAGCTCTTCGCGGTAACGAGCACCGCACCGCACACAAAAAGTGCAACGGCCAAACGATCGATGCACCGCATACACACTCCTTCTGAGATCCTGTGACGTTGGTACCTCCGCGTGTCACGGCGGCGATTCGTACACAGGCTACACGGTCCTTTGAGGGCCGGATCTGAAGAGTTCCTAAACTTTCTGTCAGAAACTCTCCACGTGCTGATGTGGGCCGTGTCGCGGGACGAGAAATTCTTTGTCAGAGGAGTACCTGAACTTCTTGTCAGAGATCCGACCTGAGGATGTCGTAGACCAGTGGCAGGTCCCTTCTCTGTTCCTGTTCCTGTTCCTGTTCGGTTCGATGTGCGCGGCCTCTCACTTGACGGCATTTCTCTAATGTAGGCACAATGACCACATGGAGCGACATGTCGTCGGCGCGCGCGAACTGAAGACCCGGCTGGGCACCTATCTGCGCCGGGTCCGTGAAGGGCGCACGCTTCTCGTGACCGATCGGGGGGAGCCCATTGCAGAACTTCGACCTGTCCAGTCAGACGCGAGCGTGCCGGCGGCACTCCTGAAGCTATCCAGCAAGCGGGCCGTCACCCTGCCGATCCGAAAAGCGATGTCGTCCTTCCGGCCCATCCGGAGCCAGGGCCGCGCGCTGTCAGACGCGGTGCTCGCCGATCGCGAGGATCGGTTCTGACCCGATACTTTGACGCCAGCGCGCTGGTGAAGCGGTACGTTCAAGAACCGGGAGCCGTGTCCATTCGCCGCCTGCTGAAGTCGGATCGCGGCGCGGCGAGCCGTCTTTCTGAAGTCGAGGTCGCGTCCGCGTTGGTCCGTCGTGCGCGGGAGGGTGCGTTTACGACAGCGGAACGGAATCGAGCGTTGGCGTCACTCGAACACGATTTCGCCGCGTTGATCATCGTCGAGTTCACGCCGGAGATTACCGCGAACGCGCGGGCGCTCCTGCTCCGCCACCGGCTGCGCGCTGGCGACGCCGTGCAACTCGCGAGCTGCCTCTATCTACAACGCGAGCTGACCCAGCCGCTGCCGTTTGTGGCGTTTGACGATCGACTCACCGAGGCTGCTCGCCATGAAGGGTTGATCGTCGTGTCCGTGCCCAAGTAGACGCGTCGTCCACTCTTCCGGGTTCTCCCTTTCCAGTTCCAGTTCCTGTTCCCGCCTCGGCTAGAGCTACGGCGAGGCTGCTCAGGCATGGGCGGTCAGCATCCGGTGCACGAGCGCCATCGGGAGGCCGACGACGTTCGAGTAGGAGCCGTCAATGCGCGTCACGAAGCGTGAGGCGAACCCCTGGATTGCATAGGCGCCAGCTTTGTCCATCGGTTCACCCGTGGCGACGTACCAGTCGATGTCCTCATCTCGTAACGGCGCGAACTCCACGATCGTCGTCGCGACTCTGGTGATCAGGTCGCCCGCGGGGCGGCCTTTGTCCGGCGCTGCGACCGAGCCCGAAGGGTTCGCTTCACCACTGGTCGCCAGCGCCACACCGGTCATCACCTGATGCTCTCGCCCAGATAACATTCGGAGCATCCGCCGTGCATCCGCCGTGTCCACCGGCTTTCCCAGCATCGCCGGTCCCACGATCACCACGGTGTCCGCCGCCAGCACCAGCCGCCCTCCCGCCACGAGCCGCACCGCCTGCGCCTTGTCCTCCGCCACCCGGCGCACGTACGCCTCGGGTGTCTCCTCCACGTGGACGCGCTCGTCCACATGGGCGGCGATGACGTCGAATTCGATCCCCGCCGCGCGCAACAGCTCCGCACGTCTCGGCGATGCTGAGGCCAGAACCAATCGATGCACGACGCTATCTTGCCGTACGTCTCTCGAGTCCAGCCTGCGTGCTACCCTGACGCGATGATTCCGGTGAGCCGCGTTATCCCCGAGGCCCTGGTCGGCATCCTGCGGAAAGCGCCGCTGACACCGGAGAAAGTCGCCTTTGCGTGGCGGCAGGCGGTGGGGCCGGCGGTGGATCGAGTGACCACCGTCGAGCTGCGGGAAGACGTGTTGCGGGTCCGCGCGCAAGATGCGCAGTGGCAGAAGGAAGTGAATCGCTCGGCGGCGGTGATCCGCGCGAGGCTCGACGCACTGCTCGGTGAAGGCGTCGTCAGACGGATCGAAATCCGGTAACTCCATCAGCGGGCACACCCGCAACTCGGTACCATCCACCTATGGAAGACGCCGTTATCGTCTCCGCGTCTCGGACCCCCACCGGCAGATTCCTCGGCGGCCTGAAGTCGTTCAGCGCCACGGAGCTTGGTGCCCTGGTCGTCCGCGAGGCCGTGCGCCGGGCCGGTATCGACCCGGCCAGCGTCGAGGAATGCATCATGGGCAACGTGATCTCGGCCGGCCTCGGTCAGGCGCCGGCACGGCAGGCGGCGTTGCGGGGCGGGCTGTCCAATCACGTGGCCGCGCTCACCATCAACAAGGTCTGCGGCTCCGGACTGAAGGCTGTGATGCTGGCGGCACAGGCCATCGCCAGCGGTGATATCGAGGTCGCGGTCGCGGGCGGCATGGAGTCGATGAGCAACGCGCCGTACCTCCTGCCACGCGTCCGCGAGGGGCTGCGGATGGGCCACGGCGAGCTGGTGGACTCGATGATCGCCGACGGCCTCTGGTGCTCGTTCGAGCAGTGCCACATGGGACACGCCGGCGAGACGATCGCGACCGAGTACCAGGTGACGCGTGAGCAGCAGGATGCATATGCGCTCAACAGTCACCGCAAAGCCGCCGTCGCCACCGCCGCGGGTGCGTTCACCGACGAGATGCTCCCAGTACTCGTCCCTCAGAAAGGCGCCCCTCCTGCCGCCGTCGATCGCGACGAATCGATCCGCGAGGACACGACGCTCGAGGACTTGACCAGGCTTCGCCCGGCCTTCCGCGCCGGCGGCACGGTCACGGCCGGTAACGCGCCGCCGGTCAACGACGGCGCCGCCGCCCTTGTCATCATGTCTGCCCGCCGCGCGGCCGCCCTCAAGCTGGAGCCATTGGCGCGCATCGTTGGCCAGGCCACCAGTGGGCTGGCTCCGAAGTACGTCCTCATGACACCAGTGGAAGCCGTGCGACGGTTGGTGGCGAAGATCGGCTGGACACTGGACGGCGTGGACCTGTTCGAGGTGAACGAAGCCTTCGCGGTCCAAGCCGTGGCCGTGCTGAGAGAACTGGGGCTCGACCCGGCCAGGGTCAACGTCAACGGAGGTGCCGTCGCGCTGGGCCATCCGATCGGGGCCAGCGGCGCCCGCATCCTGACGACGCTGCTCTACGCCATGCGTCAACGGAAGGCGACGCGAGGAATCGCGACGCTCTGCCTTGGGGGCGGTAATGGCGTGGCGGTGGCGGTGGAGAGACCCTGATGAGCCGCCAGACGGCCCCCTGCAGAAACTGCGTATACAACGGTCCCTGGCGGTAGGCAAACCCGCCAACTCCGGCGCCATAGGCGAAAGTGTGCGTAGCTCGTAACCTATTGATGAAATGGGCTTCGGAAGGACTTCGTCTGCAGATTGTCGCTTGACTTTCGCGTGGCACGTCCCTAGGATCAACCCCGGCCGTGACCTCCTCTGTCACACCGCCAGTCCATCCTCAGTACGAACACGGCCACAGCCAAGGAGACCGCATGCCGATCGACGATCAGAAAGAACGCAATAAGGCCCTCGACATCGCCGTCGGCCAGATTGAGAAGCAGTTCGGAAAGGGCTCGATCATGCGCCTCGGCACCCGCGGCGCCATTCTGCCGATGGAGTGCATCTCGACCGGCTCCATCAGCATCGACTACGCCCTCGGTATCGGCGGGATGCCCCGGGGCCGCGTTGTCGAGATCTTCGGGCCGGAATCATCGGGCAAGACGACGCTTGCGCTGCAGCTGATTGCCGAGGCGCAAAAGGCGGGCGGCATGGCCGCGTTCGTGGACGCCGAGCACGCGCTCGATGCGAAGTACGCGCAGAAGCTGGGCGTGGACATCGACAACCTCCTCGTGTCGCAGCCGGATAATGGCGAGCAGGCGCTCGAGATCGTCGAAGTACTGATCCGGTCCGGCGGCGTCGACGTGGTTGTCGTGGACTCCGTGGCAGCCTTGGTGCCGAAGGCGGAAATCGAAGGCGAGATGGGTGATGCCCAGATGGGCCTCCAGGCGCGCCTGATGTCGCAGGCGCTCCGCAAGCTCACCGGCGTCGTGTCCAAGTCGAAGACCACGCTTGTCTTCATCAACCAGTTGCGCGAGAAGATCGGCGTGATGTTCGGGAACCCCGAGACGACCACAGGCGGGCGGGCGCTGAAGTTCTACGCGTCGGTCCGCGTCGACATCCGCCGCATCGCGAGCATCAAGGACGGCGACCAGGTCATCGGCGGCCGGACCCGCGTGAAGATCGTGAAGAACAAGGTCGCGCCACCGTTCCGCGAGGCTGAGTTCGACATCATGTATGGCGAGGGGATCTCGAAAGAGGGGGACCTGCTCGATCTGGCGGTGGAAAAGCGGATCGTGGAAAAGAGCGGGGCCTGGTTCGCGTTTGCCGGCGAGCGTCTCGGCCAGGGGCGCGAAAACGCCAAGCAGTTCCTGAAGGAGAACCCGGACATCCGTCAGACGGTTGAGAATCGGGTGCGGAAGGAGCTGGGACTGACGAAGGAAGCGGTGGAGGCCGTCGCAGTCTAGTCTGGGTCCAGTCGGAGTCTGGAAGCGACGGTGGCGGGTTCTACACTAGCAAGTTCTACACTATGGAGGTATGTCGCAGAATCCTGACGTGGTGAGACTCTCCAGCGCTTGTGCCGCGAGACTGAAAGGCGCGGTATTGACCAATGAAGCG
>JBEBGB010000567.1:0-3664 GCA_040081675.1 Vicinamibacterales bacterium | reverse complement strand
GTGGCGCCATCGCGGTCGCTGTCCCCGAGTTGCGATGCAGCAAGAAAGTGCACCCGCGCCTGCTGCGGCTGTGATTTCTGGACAGCGATTTGGCCCAACTCCAGGTGCGCGCGGCCCTGCACCCACCGGCGACCGTCGGCTGCGAGCGACCGCTCCAGGTCTGCTTGGGCCTCGGCGAGGTGGCCGAGGGCGACACGTGCTGCGCCGCGGCGGTACAACCACAGCGCCTCTTCGCCGAGCATCCGCGGTCGAGAATCGCGCGCGAGCATGTCCAAGCCTTCGTTCAACACGCGTTCGGCGTCGGCCGCGCGATTTGCGCGGATCAGCGTCGAACCGGTCTCGAGCCAGAACAGCCGGTTGCGCGGATACGATGCGCGCAATCGATCGAGCTGCCTGAGCGCGTCGTCGTAGCGTCCCTCGCGGTTGTAGAGCAGCACGAGCACCAGGCGGGCATCAGCCTGGTTGTCGCCGTGGTAGGCGGATGCCTTCTCGATCAGGCCGAGACCGCGCTCGCGCCCACCGCCGAAGCCCGCTGCATACGCGACCACCCGCATGGGCATCGACAAGGTCGACACCAGATACCGATACGTGCCCACGATGAGTCCGGCATCGGCGCGGGAGGGGTCGAGTGCAAGCACACGCTCAGTCGCGTCGAACGCTTCGCGCGCAGCGCGAAACGCCGACAGCGTGCTGCCGTCCACCGTCGCGAAATAGGACGCACGGAGACCCAACGCCGCGCCGAGCTCGTAGCGCGCTTGCGCGTCATTTGGATTCGCGGCAACTCGTTCGCGACCGAGCCTCACGGCGCGGGAAATGGCTGTGTCGAACTCCTTCACCAGTTCAGGCGGTGCAGGGGGAGCTGCGACCTCGGTGGTGGTCACACGACCCAGGTAGCTGTCGACCGTCATCGTGCCGCGCAGCATCGCGATGCGCGCAAGAGCGGCGCCGCCAAGCCCTCGCCAGGCGCCGGCGTCGGTCGGGTCGGCCGCAGTGGCCTCTCGCCAGGTTGCCAGCGCGCGCTCTGCGTCCAGGTTGTACAGTTCGTCCGAGGCGCGAGTGCGCAGGATGTCGGACGCGGGGTTGGCCTGAGATCGCGCATCAACCGCGACTGCCAATGCTGTCGCGAGCGCGATCACTCCCGGACGGAGCCGCATACCTGATTCTAAATCGCAGCCCTGGGCTTGCGCCCGACCACGAGCGAGATGCGTCTACGTGAGGTCGATCACAAAGCGTTCACGGCGGCGAGCACGTCTTCGGCGTGCCCCTCGACCTTGACCTTGTCCCAGCGCTGCGCCACTTTGCCGTCGGCGCCAATCAAGTAAGTGACGCGCGCCACCCCCATGTATTTCTTGCCGTACATGGACCGTTCCTGCCACGCGCCGTATTTGTCGGCAACCTCGTGATCCGCGTCTGCAAGCAGAGGGAAGTTGAGGTCGTACTTCTCTGCGAACCTGGCCTTGCTCTTCTCGTCCAGCACGCTCACGCCCAGGATCAGTGCCTTTCCTGGCTTGAACCGGACGAGGTTGTCGCGAAACGCGCACGCTTCAGCGGTGCAACCCGGCGTGTCGTCCTTCGGATAGAAGTAGAGCACGACCGGACGTCCTTCGTAGTCGCTCAACTTGTGTGCCTTGCCGTCCTGGTCTTTCAAGGTGAAGGCCGGCGCCTTCTTGCCGATCTCGATCAGAGGCATCTGTCGCTCCTTGCCGCTTCTTTGATGGTGTTGGTGTGAATGGTCACGATCGCGTCCACATCCGGCGCGTAGCCACCGCTCATGGCCACGACGACCGGGGTTGAGCGCGCTCGACACTCCTGGAACACGTAACGATCGCGTTCGCGAAGGCCTTCGATGGTGAGAGCCAGTTTCCCGAGCCGATCGCCTTCGTACGGATCGGCACCGGCGAGATAGAACACCAGGTCTGCCTTCGTGTCGTCGAGGACCGCCGGCAGATGCAGCGCCAGTGCCGCGAGATATTCATCGTCGTCGGCACCGTCTGCGAAGGTGACGTCGAGATCGCCTGTTTCCTTCCTGAAGGGGAAATTGTTGGCACCGTGCAGCGACATGGTGAAGACGCGCGGATCGTCGCGGAAAATAGCAGCCGTGCCGTTGCCTTGATGGACGTCACAGTCGACGACCGTCGCTCGAGTGATTCGGCGTTCATGCATCAACACGCGCGCCGCAACGGCCACGTCATTGAACACGCAGTAGCCCTCGCCACGATCCGCGAACGCGTGGTGCGTGCCGCCAGCCAGGTTGGCCGCGACGCGCGACCTGTGTCCCGCAACTGCTCGTCCTGCCGCAAGGGTCGCACCGACAGAGCGTCTCGAGCGCTCGACCATCGCTTCGGACCACGGGAAGCCGATGCGCCGCTGTGCATCGGACGAGAGCGTGCCCGTCGCAACAGCCTCGACATATTCGGGCGCGTGAGCGCGTCGCAAGTCGTCCCAGGTGGCGGGCTCGGGCACCGTCAGTTCAGTGGGGCTCAACACCTGTTCGGACAGCAACCGCTCGCGAAGCCGTTCGTACTTGGACATGGGGAAGCGGTGTCCGTCGGGGAGCGGGAGGACGAAGGTGTCCGAATAGAAGGCCCTCACGGCTGGAGTACTAAGGCCACCGGTCAGCTGGCGAGGAACTCCAGACAGAGACGACCAAGTAAGTCAGCGAGCGACTCGTTGCCGAGCGCGAAGAGTTGCCGATCGGCATCCCACGGGAGCTTGAAGCTGCGCGACATGGCCGACACCCAGATCTGCCGCACGGGTGCGTTGGGCGAAATGACGAATTTCGAATCTCGCGGCTCTTCGAAGATGACGTTGAGGACGCCGCCCTGGAGTTCCACTTCGAACTCGCGTTCGTCGGCCACCGGCAAGAGCGCCTGGCGGGCACTTTCCAGCGCTTCATCGCTTTTCACCCGAAATTCCTGCTCGGACAGCGTGCTCATCGCAGATCGCTAAACCTTTCCCGCAAAAGCCTCGTCCAACATAGACATGAGAGGTTGGATTATGTCTGAATGGTCGTTTTCGTCGACCGCCGAGACCGTCGTCGGCGTTGCGCTCGCGCTCGTCGTCGTTGTTCTCGTCTTCGTGTAGGGTAACCCTACTTGCCCGGAGGCGCCTGCGCCGCAGAAGCTACATAGCTGCGGCGTGCGCGCGCGGTCATTCCCGTCTGTTTCATCTTCACTGTCAGCTTGTGTACCTTCCCGTCCAGCTGCGTCGCCTCGAATCCGAGGACGTACTGGCTGTGTAGCTCCTGCGCCACTCGGGTGAAGGTGGGCCCGAGGTCGCTCGTCTGCTTCAGTTCGAAGTAGCCCCCGCCTGTTTCATCGGCGAGGCGCCGCAGACCCGCATCCGGCTTGCTGCGCACCTTGCGTTGCCCATCGAAGTATTCGCTCTGCAGCCCGATGGCGTAGATCATCACTTCCTCCAGGCGCGCGCGATCCATGACCGTGCCTCGCCCGGTGCGGCTCGATGTGTCATCGCCGTCCGTGAAGACCAGCACCACCTTCCTGCCGTCCACACCGCGCAGCTGATTCAGGCCTTCAGCAACCGCGTCAAAGAGCCGTGTTCCGTTGCCGTAATCGAGATCCTTGACCTCGGTGATCAGCGCGTCGCGGTCACTCGAGAACTTTGACGAGATCTCGATCTTGTCGTTGAAGGCACCAACGGCTGC
>JBEBGB010000566.1:0-3665 GCA_040081675.1 Vicinamibacterales bacterium | reverse complement strand
GAAGTACAAAGTGCTCAATCCTCGGGAAGTGCATGCGCGCTACGAGATCATGGTCGAGACCTACAACAAGACCGTGAACGTCGAAGGGCAGCTCACGGTACTCATGGCAAATCGGTACGTCCTGCCGGCGGCGCTCGAGTATCTCAAGGTCGTCGGTCAGAGCGTGTCGGCGGTGAAAGCGGCCGGCAGCAAGACCGCCGAAGGCAAGAAACTACTCGCCAAGATGGTGAAACTGACCGACGAGTTCAAGAAGCGCACCGACAAGTTGGAAGCAGCGCTCGGCCACACCTCGAGTTCGACCGAAAAGCACGCCAAACACTTCCGCGATGCGGTCGTGCCCGCCATGATGGCGTTGCGGGAAACGAGCGACGCGCTCGAGTCGACGATTCCGCACGGCATGTGGCCACTCGCCACCTATCGCGAGATGCTGTTCATCAAGTAGGACGAGCCTCTCGAATCAGCGAGGCTCGCTCGACGGCCTCAGGCTTCGGGCTCTGGGCCAGACACGACAAAAGGGCGTTGTGGGATTCTCCCGCAGCGCCCCTCTTGTATTTCGTCCAGCCCGCCCTGCCTGCCTTACCTGCCTTGCCTGCCCTACGTCCCCCGCCCATCGCCCATCGCCTATTGCCTGAGGCCCGGATCTGACACGCGCCAGGCTTCGCATCCCCACGATGTGAACCTCCCACGGAGTCCGCACGACGCCGACCTCTGCACGAGTCGCTGTAGACTGTCGCCATGTTGACTGCAATTGTGTTTGCCGCAGCCGTTGGCTACGCCCATCCCGAGCAACTGGTCGATACGGCCTGGGTGGCCAGCCACTCCAGGGACACCAACGTGCGCGTGTTGGATGTTCGTCGCTCGGGATACGAGGACGGACACGTTCCGGACTCGGTCTGGCTGGATCCCGAATCGATTCGTGACACGTCGAATGCGCCCAGCTTCATGATGCCGCCGGTCGCCTTCGAGCAGACGATGGCCAGGCTGGGCATTGGCAACCAGACGCGAGTGATTCTCTATGACGACCGCGGCGGGCTGCTCGCGTCGCGAGTGTGGTGGATGCTCAATGCGTACGGGCACAGCAACGTCGCCCTGGTGAATGGCGGGTGGGTGCAGTGGACGGCGGAGAAGCGCCCAACGACGAAGGCGACATCGCCCGTGCGAGTGGAGACCTTCAAGGCGTCGCTGCAGTCGCGATGGATTGCGACGGTGGACACCGTGGCCGCAGCCATCGGCAAGTCGGACACACGGATCCTTGACGCGCGGACGGTCGCCGAGATGGATGGCACGGACACGCGCTTGAGCACCCGCGGGGGCGTGATCCCGAGTTCGCTCCCGGTCTACTGGGAGGATCTGCTCGATCCCGTGGCGAAGACCTTCAAGCCAGCCGACGAACTTCGCCGTCTGTACGAGCAGCACGGCATCAAGCCTTCAGACGACGTGATCGCGTATTGCTGGGTGGGGCACCGCTCGGCCGTCGATCTCTTTGCGCTGCACCTGATCGGCTACGACCATCTCCGCAACTACCTCGGGTCGTGGGAAGAGTGGAGCAAGCGGATGGATCTGCCCACCGCTCCGTTCAAAAAATAGTCGACGCACAGCAAACGAACCGTGACGTGACCGCGCTTACGTGGTTTTGATGAACGGTAGAGCTGCGCCGGGCCGAGATGCACCGTAGACTTTGCAAGATGTCTACACAGACCCTGGCGCGTCGTCTCCGTGCCCGCACCGCCGTTGCGCTCGCAGGTGCCAGCTTCGTTGCCCTGGCATTCCTGGTCGGCTGCTCGACTGCTCAGCCGCCAGCCGCGGCACCCCCGACGCCGTCGACGGAACCGCTCTGGGGCGACATGAAGTCGGTGGTGTCGGTCAAGGAGCTGATGCGCGATCTGCTCGATCCGCTTGCCGACAACATCTTCGATGCCGTCGGTGCCGAATGGAGCCACGACCAGAGAGTCGAGCGGTTACCGAAGACCGATGCGGACTGGGACAAGATTCGCATCGGCGCGGTGGCAATGGCGGAGGGCGCATACCTGCTGAAGGTGCCGCGACCTTTCGCACCCGCCGGCGACGAGAACAACAGCAGCGGTCCCGAGCCCATGGAGTTGTCACCGGCCCAGATCGAGGCCAAGCGCGCGAAGGACCCGGTGCTGTGGAACGCAAAGATCGAGGCGCTCCGCAACGTCGGTCTCGAAGTGCTCGACGTCGTGAAGCGAAAGGACGCGAGCGAGCTCTGGGACGCCGCCGAGAACCTGGATCAAGCGTGCGAGAACTGTCACTTGGAGTATTGGTACCCGGGACAGAAGGCGTTGCTCGAGAAGCTCGATCGGCAGCTCGACGACCTGTACAAGGTCCCGAAGCCAGACGGGTCTCGACCGCCAGGCACGAAGGCTCCCTGAACTTCGGGGAGCATGGACTCACTGCGCAGGAGCGTCGGGCCGGATCGAATCGGAAGAAGTGCTGGTGACGTCGGTGTCAACGGGCGGCAGCGGCGGCGAGGACCGGCAGCAGCTGCCTGTCTCCTGTCCGCTGTTCTGTTCGCGGCGTGCGGAGGTGAGACCGATGACACGCTCGTGATGTCGGGCAGCGCGGTCGGTGACGAGGCGCGATTGCTGACACGCCAGCTCGCGCGCTTCAACGCGGCGCATCCGACAGAGAGGGTGGTGTTGCGAGTTACACCAGATGCGGCTGACCAGCGCCATCAGCTGTATGTGCAATGGCTGAATGCGCGGTCGACCGAGCCGGACGTGCTCCAGCTCGATGTGGTCTGGACGCCCGAATTCGCCGCCGCTGGATGGATCCTTCCGCTCGACCGTTTTCATCCACACCTGGAGGATTTCTTCGAAGCCGCCATCACGGCAAACCGGTGGCAGAAGACCCTCTACGCCGTGCCCTGGTTCATCGATGTCGGCATGCTCTACTGGAGGACCGACCTCCTCGATCGGCCGCCCGCCACGTTCGAGTCGTTGGCCCACGAGACCGCACGGGTTCAACGCGAGCGTGGTGTCCGCTACGGGCTTGTGTGGCAAGGCGCTCGATACGAAGGATTGGTGACGGTCTTCCTTGAATACCTCGGCGGCTTCGGCGGACGCATGCTCGACGAAGACGGCCGGGTCGTTGTGGACTCGATTCAGGGGGTGCAGGCGCTGCGTGCGATGTGGGACGGTGTCCACGGCTCCGACCCCATCGTGCCAGAAGCCTCCCTGGCCTGGCAGGAGGAGCAGACGCGGTTCGCGTTTCAAAACGGCGATGCCGTGCTGATGCGCAACTGGCCGTACGCCGCTCCGCTCCTTGGCGACTCATCCAAGTCGCGCGTGGCGGGTCGCTTTGCTGTCGCGTCGATGCCCTCGGCTCCTGGGGGCGTCGCCAGCGCGACGCTCGGGGGCTCGCAACTTGCGATTAATGCTCGCAGCCGCCACCCCGAGTCGGCCTTTGCCCTGATCGAATTCCTGACCGCTCCCGAGCAGATGATCGAGCGGATGCGCGAGGTTGGTCAGTATCCGAGCAGGCCTGGCCTCTACGACACTCGAGCGCTTTCCGACGTCTCGACGCTTCCGCCGCTCACGATGCGAAGCATCATCGAGCGCGCCGTGCCGAGGCCGGTCACACCGGTCTATATGCAGCTCTCGGAGATTCTGCAGGGGCGTCTCCACGGTGCGCTCACCGGTCAG
>JBEBGB010000565.1:0-3665 GCA_040081675.1 Vicinamibacterales bacterium | reverse complement strand
GACCTCGACGATGCCGCCAACAGCGTCCGCGAGAAGGTGGCGGGCGCCATGCGTCGCGTTCCCCAGGAGGTGCTGCCGCCGATCATCCAGAAGCAGGACCCCGACGCCGACGCGATCATGACGCTCGTGCTCTCTGGCAAGTCCACAAGCCTCAGGACCCTGACCGAGATCGCGGACAAACAGGTCAAGCGCGCACTCGAATCCGTTGACGGCGTTGGCGACGTCAGCATGAGCGGAGACCGGCCGCGCGAAATCCACATCGTGGTCGACATCGAGAAGCTCAACGCGCATGGCTTGTCGATCGACCAGGTCCGCGACGCGATCCAGAAGGAGAACGTCGAGACTCCCGGTGGCACGCTCGAGCAAGGCAAGTGGCAGGTCGAACTCCGCACGATGGGTCGCGTGGATGCGACGCCTCAGTTCAACGACATCATCGTGGCCACGACCAACGGGACGCCCATTCGCATCAGCGACATCGGCTACGCCGAGGACTCGACGCAAAAGGTGATGACGTCGCTGTACATGGCCGACGGCAGTCCGGCCGTACAGCTGGATGTGCGCCGGGCCTCTGGCGAGAACACCATCAAAGTCACGACTGCCGTGAAGCAGAAGCTTGCCGCCGTGCGCCAGACGTTGCCGCGTGGTGTGCTGCTGATTGCCAACACCGACGACTCGCGGTTCATCGACGCGTCTATCGCGTCACTCGAAGAGCACCTGCTGTGGGGCAGCCTGCTCGCCTCGCTGGTCGTCTTGCTGTTCATCCGGAATGTTCGCGCGGTCATCATTTCGGCGCTGGCGATCCCGGCATCGATCGTGGCGACCTTCACGCTCATGCGTGGAATGGACTTCACGCTGAACAACATGACGCTTCTGGCGCTGACGCTGGCCGTCGGCATCGTCATCGACGACGCGATCGTGGTGCTCGAGAACATCTTCAGGCACATCGAAGAGAATGGGTCGACGCCCTTCGATGCCGCCATCGAGGGCACGCGGGAAGTGGCCCTGCCGGTCATGGCCACCACGCTGTCGCTGATCGTCATCTTCCTGCCCGTGGCGTTCATGACAGGGTACGCCCGCAGGTTCATCTACCCTTTCGGCTGGACGATGGCGTTTGCGATTCTCGTGTCGATGCTGGTCAGCTTCACGCTGACGCCGATGCTCAGTTCCAGGTTCTTGAAGCTGTCTGACGCCGAGCACGACAAGAAGACCAAGGCCAAGGGCGTGTTTCACTTCGTCGAGCAGTTCTATGCTCGATCGCTCAGGTGGACGCTCGCGCACCCGTGGACGATCATTGGCATCTCGGTCTTCTTTTTCGCACTGACCTTCCCGCTGAACTCGATCGTGGGTCGTACCTTCGTGCCGAACGAAGACATGGGCGAATTCGTCGTCCATGTGGACACGCCGCAGGGCACGTCGCTCGAGGGCACGACCGAGATCGCGAAGGGCATCGTCAAGGAACTCAGCGATCAGGAAGGTGTGGCCAGCGTCTCCTATCTCGCGGGCGCCGACAGGTATACGCACTTTCACGTGTTCTTCTACCTCTTGCCCATCAGCGAGCGAACGGTCACGCAGGATGAGGTGGTGGCGCGGGTTCGACGCATCATGCGACAGCATCCGGGTGCCAACCCCACCGTCGTGGCGCGCAGTCCCCTCTCGGGAGGCGTCGGCGGTGGCGGCTCATCGTCGATCAACGTGTCGCTGCTCGGCCCCGATATCGACAAGCTCTACGACTATTCGCAGAAGGTGCTCGAGAAGGCGAAGACGGTGCCGAGCATCGTGGACGCGCGCACGGACTACAGCAACGCGAGCCCCGAGGTGCAAGTGGTGGTCGATCGCTCGCGGGCCGCGGACCTCGGCGTCCGCATGGCCACCGTCGGCAGCACGCTGCGATTGATGGTGGCCGGCGACGACGAGATTTCGAGCTATCGGGAGGCCGGAGAACAATATCCGGTCAAGATCCGCGTGGTGGAAGAGCAGCGGCGAGACATCGACACGGTCGGAAAGCTCACCGTTGCGTCCACGACCGGCGTTCCCGTACGCATCGACAACATCGCGCACTTGAACCGCGGCTTCGGGCCTACGCGCATCACGCGAACGAATCGGCAGTTCTCCATCAGCTTCAGCGGCGACGTGGCACCAGGCCACGCGCTCGACGAAGCGTCGAACGACGTGCGCGCACTCATTGCGGACCTGCGCATGCCGCCTGGCTACACCGCGCGCATGCAGGGCCAGACACGCAATCTGGACGAGACGACCGACAACCTGATCATGGCCATGGCGCTGGCCAGCATCTTTGTCTACATGGTGCTTGCGGCGCAGTTCGAGAGCTTCATCCAGCCGATCGTGATCATGGTCGTGCTGCCCCTATCGGTGCCATTTGCGCTCTTCACGATCTGGGCATCTGGAAAGACCCTCAACCTCTGGAGCGCGCTGGGCATCCTGCTGCTCTTCGGCATCGTCAAGAAGAACTCGATCCTGCAGGTGGACTACACAAACGTGCTGCGCGCCAGAGGGGTGCCCCTGCGCGAAGCCCTCGAGCAGGCATGCTTGACGCGCCTTCGACCAATTCTCATGACCACGCTCGCGATCATCGCGGGGCTGATGCCGACCGCGCTGGGTCTCGGCATCGGCGGAGCGCAACGCTCGGCCATTGCCATCACCATCGTCGGCGGACAGTCCTTGTGTCTGTTCCTGACACTATTGCTGGTGCCCGCGGCGTACCTGAAGTTCGACGCACTCGAGCAGTCGCTGATGAACAAGAAGTTCAAGTCCTGGATGCGTCGTCTGCGTCCGAGCTTCGGACGGGTGGAAACGCAGAAGGCGTGAGAGCCAGGGCAGGCCGGGCAGGCCGGCCGGGCAAGGCGGGCGGGCCAAACACCATCGCATACACTTGAGCGGTCGGCCCGCGAAGGGACTGCGCGAGGAGTAACACGTATGCGATTCCGTATCGTTGCCGTCGGCGTCCTGGCCCTTCTCGCCCTGCTCGTCTGGCAGGTCGGCACGATGTCGCAATCTCCCATCTTTGATCTGGTGATTCGCGGCGGACGCGTCATCGACGGTGCGGGTAATCCGTGGTTCGCCGCCGACATCGGTATCAAGGGCGACTCCATCGCGGCAGTCGCACCACACCTCGACGCGACTGGCGCTCGGACCATTGACGCCGCAGGCCTCGTCGTCGCGCCGGGGTTCATCGACGTCCACTCACACTCCGAGGAAGGGCGCGAAGGCCAGGAGATGATCGGCAATCCGGCCGCCGAGAACAACGTCAGACAAGGCGTGACGACCGTGATCGCGAGTCCAGATGGCGGCGGCTCAGTGCTCGTGGCCGAGTACCTGTCCAAGGTGACAGCAGCGAAGCCGGCCATCAACGTCGGCACGTTCATCGGCCACGGAGCCGTTCGCGGTGCGATTGTTGGACAAGCGGACCGACCGGCGACACCCGACGAACTGCGACGCATGAAAGACCTCGTGCGAGTGGGCATGCGCGAAGGCGCGTTCGGACTCAGCACCGGGCTGTTCTACGTGCCGGGCAGCTACGCGCCACTGCAGGAAGTGATCGACCTCGCGAACGTCGCCGGCGAGTTCGGGGGCATCCACCAATCGCACATGCGCGACGAGACCGGGAAGATACTCGAGAGCGTGCGTGACACGATTGCGATTGGGGA
>JBEBGB010000564.1:0-3668 GCA_040081675.1 Vicinamibacterales bacterium | reverse complement strand
CCAGGCTACGGCGCGTTCGTCGCGACGGGCATCCTCTTTCAACTCGCGTCGATCCTCGACGGCGTCGACGGCGAGATTGCTCGAGCGACGCTGACGGAGTCGGAACGCGGCGCGCAGGTCGACACGGTGGTCGATCAGGTCACGTATGGCGCTTGCTTCATCGGCACGACCATTGGCTGGATACGGTCAGGCAGTAGCAGGATGGCGATGGGCTCGACATTCCTCATCGGGTTCGCACTGGCCGTCAGCCTCATACGTGGAGCACGTTTCGTCGCTCGACACGGCGGCAAGGCGTCCTTTGTCGTCATCGATCGATCCGTGCGGCGCGCAGCCCGGGACACAGGGCGTTGGCCGCTGCACGTGGCTGCGTTCGCATTCGCACTCCTGCGACGTGACCTGTTCGCGGCGGTCTTTCTTCTCGTGTCGTTCACTGGCATTCGCGCGGCAGTTCCAGCGCTGATCCTGGTTGGCACTGTGGTCGCGAACATCACGTTCAGCGTCTACGGGCAGGAACTGGCCGACGCCGCACGTGCGGAGCGACGCCGCCCCAGAGCAGCGGCTGCCACTTAGCGAAGCCACTGCTCGAGACGCTCTGAGATCTTGCGTGCCCGCGCTTCCCAGGTGAACGCCCGGGCCGCGTCCCGCGCGGCCAACCCCAGTCGCTCAGCCCGTGCCGAATCCGTGATGAGCGCAGTCACCGCTGCGGCCGCTGCAGGCGGATCGTCCGGTGGCACGAGCAGCGCCGTCCGCCCGTGTTCGAGGACCTCCTCGACGTCCGGAAGCCTCGGCGCCACGATCGGCGTGCCCGACGCCATGTATGGAAACAGTTTCATGGGCAGGACCGTTCGACCGTATCGACGCAGCGGCGCATCTGTCGCAGGCACAATGAGACAGTCGGCAGCGTAGAGATACGGGGCGACGTCTCGAACGTCGACGCGCGGTCGTAGCAGAACGTTGCGCGCGCCCGCCCTGGCAACGCAGGCGACGAGCCAACGACCATCTTCGGACAGCGCATCGACGCCGACGATGACCATGACAGCGTCTGGCATGGCGGCGGCAAGCGTGATCAGCGCATCGGTTCCCTTGTGGCGTCCCACGTGTCCCGTGTATACGAGCAGCGTGGCATCGCTCGGCAAACCAAGTAGCGTGCGCGCCTGCAGCCGCGACAGCCTTGGCTGCATCAGCGCCGGCGCGAATCCGTTATGTGCCACCAGCACTCGCTCGCGATTCACTCCTGCGTTCACGAAAGCGTCGGCTGCGAGTCGCGAATGCGTGATGACCCCAACCAGCGTGGGAGCGCCCAGCGTCGCACGGCGCCACAACGCAAAGGCCGAGGCCAGAGCGTAGTCGGGTCGATAGGTCTCGAACACAGCCGGAATGCCGCGACGAACCGCGGCGGTGAGCGCGAGGGGATCCCGAGTCCACAGGACGTCGTGCGAGTGACCAACGAGCCGTGCCGGTGCGAGGATGTCGAACCAACCGCGCGTCAGCGTGCTGCCATCTCGAACCGAGTTGCCGCGCCCGCTTCGAAGTGCAACGAACTGCAATCGGTCCGGCACCGCGCCGTTCGGAGCGCCGTAGTGGCGCCCGATGACTTCGCGCGCGTCAGCACCGCCCCGAACCGCAGGCACACAGAGATCGACCGCGTGCCCGAGCGTGGCCATCTCGAACAGCGTCCAGAACACCTGCTGCGTATTCGTGGAGGTAGACGGAAACGCGTCGTGGCAGGTATAGCCGATGCGCACGACGCTCAGCCGCGATCAGGCACGGGCTGTCGACGTTCGAGAATGCGTTCCGCACGCGCTCGATCAAGCGGCGTGTCGACATCGACCCACGAGCCACCGCGAATGTCGACCGCGCCCAAACGGCCCTGCTGCACAAGGCGACGCATGCCAGACGACACGGTGACACCCTCCGGTGGCCGCACCTCGCGCAGCGCGTCGAACACGGCGTGAGTCAGGACGAAACACCCCGCGTCGATCGCGTCCCACTGCGCCAGGCCTTTGCCGATCGCCGTGACTCGATCGTCCGACAGGGCCACTTTTGTCGCATCGTCCAGATCGATATCGTCGGAAGGAGACGAGTCCACAAGCACGCGTCCCGCCTCGAGGGATGTGAGCGGCTGCGATGCCAGCTGGGCAAGCACCGGATTGGCGAAGAGGTGGTCGACCATCTGCAGGTAAAAAATTGGATGAGAGTCTGCCTCAGCCGCGAGCAACGAGACGCCATTCGGTGCAGTGTGATCAGGGCTGCACACAAACCTCATCCGCATCGGGGATGCCAACGCATCGATAGCGGCGCGCACGCGCGTCGCTTCATAGCCGAGCACGATGAGCGCCTCCTCGCAACCCGCCGCAGCCGCATGAGACAACGCGTGCGCAATGAGGGGCACACCAGAGACCGTCATGAGCGGCTTGGGCACATCGCCGCGCGTTGGGGCGAGTCGAGATCCGCTGCCGGCCGCCAGGATCACCGTCTGCGTGACGCGAGGCTCGCGAATCATTGCGGCATCTTAATACGCGCGTACATGCGCCAACGGTACACCGCCCCGTTCTTCCGTGCTACATTCGCGGTCCTGGAACCTCGAGACGAACCTGCGCGCGGTGGAACTGCGCCGGGTGCAGATGCGACGCTTCCGCTCGCCGATCGGTTCGAGCACGACACGATTGCGATCTTGAAGCGATTGAGTCGGCGGCCCCTCGAACCCGCACCCGCTCATGAATTGATGGCTGACCTCGGATTCGACTCACTTCAGATCTTGGAGTTCGTCGGCGAGCTCGAAGACCACTTCGATGTGGCCGTGCCGCTGAACGCATTGACGCACATCCGAACGGTCGGCGAGATCATCGCGGAAGTGCGAGCGCTCGCCGCAACGCGAGGAACCTCGTCATGAGGCCGCCGCGTACCATCGGGCAGGCGCTGTTCGACTCCGCTCGCTCCTCACGCGGACTTCGGTTCATCGAGCATGATGGCCAGATGCGATATGCCTCGTACCAGACGCTTCTGGACGAGGCCTTGTCGATTGGCGGCGCGCTTCAGGCCAGGGGCTTCCACACGGGAGACCGCGTCGCCCTCATCGTTCCAGACGTGAGTGGCTTCGTGAAGGCGTTTTTCGGCATTGTCGCTGCCGGCCTCGTGCCTGTGCCGCTCTGCCCTCCCGCACAAGCGGGCGACCTCGGCACCTTCGCGGTGCAGTCTCGACACATCCTGTCCGAGGCACGCGCTGCGGGGGTGGTCACCACCATCGACGTGGCGCCGTTTCTCGACGACGCGATGATGTCCATCGCCGATGGGCACGAAGCCGTCGGCGTCGGGACGTCGATGAGCGCGGGCAACGATGGGGGTCCATTTGCGGTGGGGTACGCTCCGCCAGCTGCGCGTCAACCGCGAATCGTCATCCTTGACGATCTCCTGTTGGGACCCAGCCTCGCGACGCCTTTCACTGTGCCGACGGATGGCGTGGCGCTGCTCCAGTACACGTCCGGCTCAACCGCCTTGCCCAAGGGCGTCGTGCTGACGCACGCGAACATTTCGGCGAACGTGGCTGCCATCGTCGGTCCTGGCGGGTTGGACGCGCGCCCAGGGGATGTGGCGGTCAGTTGGCTGCCTCTGTACCACGACATGGGGCTCATCGGCATGCTCCTGTCGTCGGTGTACGAGGCGGCCGA
>JBEBGB010000563.1:0-3678 GCA_040081675.1 Vicinamibacterales bacterium | reverse complement strand
CCACGGTGAATGAGCCGCACGCAGTCGATGCGCAGACGCGCGCCAGCCAAGGCCCGTGCGAGCGCGTCCCGCTGTTCGAGCAGCGCGTCTATTTCATCCTGCCGAACCAGGCGGTTCACCTTCTGCAAATCGCGAAGGCGCGCGACCTCCTTCGACAAGACAGACTGCATCAGCGTCGTCGCCGATTCTACGAGTGCCGGTGCCTGCGCGTGCGCCATCTGGGTGGCTCGGTCCACGAGCTTTGGCAGGAGTCGTTCTCGCAGGTCGGCACGCGTCAGAAGAGCCTTGCCGACCTCGGGTCTTCCCGGGCGGACGAGGGGTTGGCTTTCCACGAGTTTGCTCGCGTCCTGACCACGGTGATCGACGACGATTCGCACGGGCGTTGGCGGTAGGAACCGGTCCACATGAAGCGCAGCAGGCGCGAGGCATTCGAGAGTGAAGACGGCGTCCAGATAGAGTGCCGATACGCTCGCGTCCGGCCATCTGGCGATTCCGCAGTTGCCCCGCTCAGATGACAGCAGCACGTCGAGCGCGCCAGTGGCCAGCGGATGGTCCCAGGTCAGGAACTGCAAGTCTTCGCGCAGCAGCGCTCGCTCGCGGTCTGCGGTGACGGTCACGCCGTCCGCATTCAAACCAGGAAAATCGTCGACCAACACGCCGGCAGAACCCAGTCGATAGGTCCGCGGTGCCACTTCTTCGACCTGTACGAAGAACAGATCGAACACCGACAGCATGAACGCGTCGAGAGCGAGGTTCGCGTCTTGCGCCCGGATCTCGTCGATCACCGGTCCCGAGCGAGCCGGACGAAAGGAATGCCATTCGAGCAGACGATCCCGACCCTGCTCGAGTCGGAAGGCCACCGCTTGCCGCTCATGCCGCACGTCCGCGAGGAAGCGCGCGAGTTCCGATGACAGCGTGCGACGGTCGCGATAGGCGCGACCAGCCAGGTCGCGCAGCGCGGGCTCGAAGCGCTCGAGCAGCTCGCGCGAGCCAGGCACATGGTGTTCGAACGCGGTAAGACCCTCGTGATACCACCGCGAGAGAACATTCAGGTGCGTGTCTGCGATGACCGGGACATGGATGTGAATATCGCCTCGTTGACCGATGCGGTCGAGGCGCCCGATACGCTGCTCGACGAGACCTGGATCGATTGGCAGGTCGAACAGCACGAGATGGTGCGCGAACTGAAAGTTGCGACCCTCGCTGCCAATCTCGGAGCAGATGAGGAGCCGTGCGCCGTTGGGGTCCGCGAACGCGGCGGCGCCGCGATCGCGTTGAATCAGCGTCAGCTGTTCGTGAAAGGCGGCCGTGGCAATTGTCGTGCGATGGCGAAGGGCCGACTCGATGGCGACGGCCTTTCGTGGCGTCTGACAGATGAGCAGTACTTTCTCCGGTGCAAGCGACTGCAGCAACGAGACCAGCCAATCGATGCGTGGATCGTGCGCGAGTGACAGTCGGCCCTCGTCGGTCTCCGATGGTGCCATGTCGCAGACCCACTCTGCGCCGAGGGCTTTCAGAGCCGCCGTGCTGTCGGAGGTGAGCGGATGCAGGTGGACACGGCGAGTCGGGAGTCCGCCGATAGAGCCCCTGGTGTTGCGAAACATCACGCGTCCGGTGCCGTGTTGATCGAGAAGCCGCTCGATCAGTGCTCGGCGAGCAGACGGCTCCGGACTACTCGACGCGGACTCGATGGACGCCTCGGAATCTCCCAGTGTCGCCGCGAGCGTCGAGCGTTCAGCCGAGGAGAGTGGCCGGCCTTCGTCGAGAGCCCCGGCCACGTGTGCCACCAATTGATAGGCGTCGGCCTCGCGGATGAATGCGTCAAGGTCGTGGAACCGATCGCGATCGAGAAGCCGGAGCCGGGCGAAGTGTCCTGCGACGCCGAGTTGCTCGGGTGTCGCCGTCAGAAGCAGCAGCCCGGGTACTGCGGAGGCCAGGCGTTCGATGGCGGCATACTCGCGGCTGGGCGCGTCTGGAGTCCACTCGAGGTGATGCGCTTCGTCGACCACCACCAGATCCCAACCAGCCTCCAGCGCCTGTTCCAGTCGACCGTCGGCTTGGGTGAGCAGCCCGAGGTCGCACAGCACCAGCTGATCGTCAGTGAACGGGTTGGTTCCTGGATTTGCGTCCTCGATTGCGGCGCAGCGCGACTCGTTGAAGATGTGGAACCACAGATTGAAACGACGGAGCAGCTCGAGGAACCACTGGTGCACCAGCGTCTCGGGAACGCTGACGAGGACGCGCCGAGCACGGCCGGTCAAGAGCAGCCGGTGGACGATCAGGCATGCTTCGATGGTCTTGCCCAGTCCGACTTCGTCAGCAAGGAGCACTCGAGGGAGCAGACGACTCGTCACTTCGGCGGCGATGCCGAGCTGATGCGGGAGCAGGTCAATCCGTCCGCCGACAAAGCCTCGAACCCCCGATTGTCGACGTTGATGTTGATGGCCGAGAGCAGCGAGCCGCAGATCGAAGATGTTGGACGGATCGAACTGGCCGGCGTAGAGACGCGCGAGTGGGCTGTTGAAGCTGAGGGCCTGGCTCAGGTCTGCCTCGCTGTACTCCCTGTCGCCACACGCGTAGTGGAGCAGTCCGTTGCGTTCGGAAACGGAGTCCACAACTGCGCTCCGGCCGTCCTTTGTTGCGATCGTGTCTCCGGCGCGGAACGCGGCACGCCGAATGGGCGCCTCGTCGTTCGCCACGTACTGCCGCGACTCCTTCGTCGCGCCGAACCATAACGTGACCGTTCGCGGACCGACCGCGCGCACTTCACCCAGCCCCAGCTCTGGTTCGCTCACGCTGATCCAGCGCTGGCCTGGACAGAATTCGCGCACTCTAGCAGCCCGTGGCGAAGGTCCCGCGTCGCACCGAGACGGGCGAGGCGCCCGGATCGCAAGGCGGGAAGAGCGAGTTTATTGGGCATAAATGAGCGATGAGCAACGCCGCGAGGCGGGATGCATCGCCTGTCGAATGCAGCGGGACTTTCGCCACGGGCTGTTAGGTCAGGCCCCCGGCCGGGTCACGAGGTACGGCGTGATGAAGTCGCGCACGCTCATCTCGAGCACACCGACGCGCACCGTGATGCCGGCCCGACGCATGATGTCAATGCCAGCACCGTCATTGCGCGCGTCAGGATCGAGCGTGCCAACGAAGACCGCTCGAATGCCGGATGCCACAATCGCCTGGGCGCACGACGGCGTTCGTCCGACGAACGCACATGGTTCCAGCGTGACGAAGAGGGTCAGTGTGTTGGTGTCCCTGCCGTTCCCGAGGGCCAACAGGGCAGCGGCCTCCGCGTGTGGGGTGCCGGGCGCACCCGTGAATCCCCGGGCGACCACGACCGCGCCATCGACGATGACACAGCCAACCGGCGGGTTGGGCAGGCACGCCGGCAGCGCCTGCTTGCTCTCCTCGAGCGCAATCGTCATGAAATAGCGCTGCTCGGCGTCGCTGAACGCGGGCAGCGCAGACGTGTCGCGGTCGTCCATCGGTTCGCGGATTGTACCGCGAGGCACACCCGGTGGCTCCGTGCCGCACCGCGTCAAGCGTCATCGACGGCAGTCTGCGTGGCAAGACGATAGGAAGCATTAGACAGGGGGTAACAGAAGGGGCCTTATCGGCCTCCCCCCGCCGATCGCCCCCGTCCGCCCACGGCAGACGGCACCCAACAACTTCCAGTTC
>JBEBGB010000562.1:0-3682 GCA_040081675.1 Vicinamibacterales bacterium | reverse complement strand
GTGACGGCAGACGTGGCCGGTTCGATCGAGAGCCCGGTCTACGCCATCCTTCAGATGAACCGTGCGCTGGCCACCGTCACGATGCCCGAGGGGTACGGCCTGGAAATCTACAACACGCACCAGCCGTTCGACTCGTCGAGATATGCCATGAAGTGGGACGGCGAGTGGCACATCACCTACGAAGTCTTCCGCGATCTCGGCATCGCGTTCGCTGCAGTGCTCGTGCTCATCTACATCCTGGTGGTTGGATGGTTCCAGTCGTTCAAGAGCCCGATGACCATCATGCTGGCCATCCCGTTCTCGCTCGTCGGGATCCTGCCTGCGCATGCGGCGCTCGGAGCGTTCTTTACCGCCACGTCGATGATCGGCTTCATTGCCGGCGCCGGGATCGTCGTGCGGAACTCGATCATCCTGGTGGACTTCATCGAGCTGCGCATCAGGGACGGGATGTCGATCGAGGAGGCCGTGATCGACGCCGGTGCGGTCCGATTCCGGCCGATGGCGCTCACGGCGGCCGCCGTCATTGTCGGTTCGGCGGTCATTCTGTTCGACCCGATTTTCCAGGGACTGGCGATCTCGCTGATGGCTGGAGAGGTGGCGTCACTGCTCCTCTCGCGCATGACTGTTCCGATCACCTACTACCTCACGCACCGGCACGACGTGGCCGTACACGCGCCGGCCCCCACTGAAGGAGTGACTGTATGACTATTGAAACCATGCTCCGCCTGATTGGCGGGAGCTTTGTCGCTGCGAGCGTCCTGTTGGGCATGTACGTCGATTCGCGATTCCTCTGGTTCACGCTGTTCGTCGGACTGAACCTGGCGCAGTCCGCGATCACCGGTTGGTGCCCGATGATGATGCTCCTTCGCCGGCTGCACGTCCCTGAGCAGCGGGTGAGCCGGTCGTAAAGTCAAGACCCTTCGCACATGAGGCTCGCTGGGACCGAACCATTCGAACACCCCGGCGGGTTCAGTCGGGCTCGGCGTATATTCAGCACATGTCGCGCAGTGTAGAGTGACCCGTCAGCTATTTCCGGGAGGACGCGAACATGGATGAACCGACGAGGCGCGACCTACTGAAAGCCGGAGCCGCGGCCGCGGCGATGGCCGCGATGCCACGCGTATTTGCTCAGCAGGCGAGCCAGGGAGCAACTGGCAAGTTCTACGAAAAAGGCTCCGTTCGCATCCGCTACGTGGAGGCCGGGTCCGGCTTCCCTCTGTTGCTGCTGCCCGGCGGGGGACTGAACGCGACCACCGCGTTCTTCACGGGCAACTCACCGTTCAACGCGATCGAGGAATTCAAGGGAGAGTACCGCTGCATCGCGGCGGACCTGCGCAACGCCACCACGGGCCAGTCGACCGGCCCCGTCGAAGTCGATCGGCCGTGGGAGTCTCACGCCGACGACCAACTCGGGCTGATGGATCATCTAGGCATCGACAGATTTTGTGTGATGGGGTTCTGTATCGGTGGCCCCTTCATCTGGAATCTCCTGAAGCGCGCGCCGAATCGGGTCGTCGCGGCTGTGCTCGCGCAGCCCGTGGGCTGGCGGCCGGAGATGCGCGACCCGAAGTACCCAGGCGTCTTCTGGAAAACCTGGGGCCCCGCACTGGTCGCCCAGCGCCCCGAGATCGCGATGGCGACAGTCGACAGATTCGTGACCAGGATGTTCGAGACCGACCCCGACTTCGTCTTTACCGTGACGCGCGACTTTGTGCGGAGTTGCCAAACCCCGGTTCTGATCCTGCCGGACGAAGTCCCGGCCCACCCGTACGCCGTCGCCATGGAGAGCGCGATGCTCGCGCCGAACGCTGAGGTGAGCATGTTCCCCTGGAAAGAACCCAAGGAGCGGATTCCGCTGGCGGTGCGCCAGATGCATTCATTTCTCAAGGCCCATCGGCCTGCCTGAGAGCGACTGCGTTTCTTTCACGCGAAAGGCCCTTCGTCTACAATCGCGCGATGAAAATCACCGGACTGTGGGCGATGCTGCTAGCGGGCGTGGCCGGCGCGGGTCTTCTCTACGCACAGAGCGGAACGCCTCCGGCGGGTGAGTGGCAGACCTACAGCGGCGATTCTGAAGGGCGGCGATATTCGTCGCTCACTCAGATCAACACGACAAACGTCTCCACGCTGAAGCCCGCCTGGCAATACGGCGTCGCCGCTACCGGTCCGGGGGCGACGGCCAGAGCTGTCCCGAGCCAAGCCGTCCCGATTCTCATGCGCGGCGTGCTGTACACGTCCACAACGCAGCGGACGATCGTTGCGCTCAATCCAGCGACAGGCCAGGAGATCTGGAAGCACCAACTGGAGAAGGGCGGCGCTCCGAACCGGGGCGTGTCGTACTGGCCAGGCGACCGCCAGTTCCCGCCGCGAATCCTTGCGGGAACAACGGACGGACGTCTAATTGCGCTCGACGCCGCGACCGGAAAACTGGTCCCCACGTTCGGTGATCTCGGCGCGATCAATCTGCGCACCGGCATCGCCGACAAATACCCGGATAGGCCGTACATGATGGCGTCGCCCGGGCTCATCTACAAAAACGTCGTCGTGACCGGCGCGCAGGGGCAGGAGGACAACTCTGAGGGCCCGGCGATGGATGTACGCGCGTGGGATGTCAGAACCGGCAAGCTCGCCTGGACCTTTCATACGATCCCGCACCCAGGTGAACCCGGCGCCGACACGTGGCCGAAAGACTATTGGATGACAGCCGGCACGCCGGCGAACTGGGGCTTCGGCTCCGTCGACACGGCGCGCGGCCTGATCTTCCTGCCCATCGGTCAGCCTGCGGCCCAGTACTACGGCGGCCATCGTCCACAGCAGAATCTGTATGGTTCGTCGGTCGTCGCGCTTGATGCCAACACCGGCAAAGTCCGCTGGTACTTCCAGCTCACACACCACGACGTGTGGGACTACGACAACGCGGCCACGCCCGCACTGATAGACGTCGTCCAGAACGGGAGGCGCATTCCCGCGGTCGTCACCGTGGCGAAGTCGGGCCTGATGTTTTTTCTGGAGCGCGAAACCGGCAAGCCGATCTATCCCGTCGAGGAACGGCCAGTGCCAGCGAGCGACATCCCTGGCGAAGTGACCTCGCCGACGCAGCCCTTTCCTGTGAAGCCGCCGCCGTTGTCACGGCTCAGCATCACGCCGGACGAGATCTTCAAAGGCGAGCCCACGCACGAGAAGTTCTGCCGCGATCTGGCGGAGCAGATTGGCGGCATCCACAATCTCGGACCGTACACGCCGTACAGCAACAAGGAATTCCGGATCGTGTTCCCCGGACAGCAGGGCGGGCCCAACTTCGGAGGCGTCGCGGTTGATCAGACATTGGGCTACGTGTTCGTCAACTCGCGTGACGTTGGGGGCATGGGCCGCCTGGACAAGTCACCAGAAGGCGACACAGTGGCCTATCGGCGATTCAGCCCACTTGGTCGCGGCACTGTGAACGCCCGGTTCTGGAATCCTGCGAACAGCCTGCCGTGTCAGCAGCCCCCGTGGGCGCACTTGATGGCGATCAACGCCAACACCGGCGACATCGTCTGGAGGGTTCCGCTTGGCACGAGCGATGAACTCGAAGCGAAGGGAATGAAGAACACCGGCGCCTTCGGACAGGGCGGATCGATCGCGACGGCCGGCGGCCTCGTGTTCATCGCCGGCACGGTCGACAAGCGGTTTCGCGCCTTCA
>JBEBGB010000561.1:0-3682 GCA_040081675.1 Vicinamibacterales bacterium | reverse complement strand
CAGCAACTCGAGCAGCGTCAGCGTCGTCATCGCAGGCGGATGTTTCTGGGGCATCGAAGAGGTGTATCAGCATGTCCGCGGTGTCAGCGATGCCGTATCGGGCTACTCGGGCGGCCCGGCCAGAGACGCCAAATACAACATCGTGTCGCTCGGAGCGAGCGGGCATGCGGAGGCGGTCAGAGTCACTTACGATCCGTCGAAGATCTCCTACGGACAACTGCTGAAGATCTTCTTCACCGTGGCTCACGACCCGACGCAGCGGGGCGGCCAGGGACCGGACACAGGTCCCCAATACCGGTCGGTCGTCTTCTTCGGCACCGAACGTCAGAAGGAGATCGCAACCACGTATATCGCCCAGCTGACGGAAGCGCGGACCTTCAAGCGGTCAATCACCACTCAGGTCGTTCCCCTGTCTGCCTTCTACGAGGCCGAGGGCTACCACCAGGATTACGCCATCAAGAATCCGTGGGCGCCGTACATCGTCATGAACGATGCGCCGAAGGTGGAGGCCCTGCGAAAGACGTTTCCGCAGATCTACGTGAAGTGATCCGCGGCGCCACCTCGAAACGGCCGCACTTCGATCGGTAAGGTCGTTGCTCGCGCCAGCTTGCGTCCCCACTCCAACGCCGCATCGAGGTCAGGCACCTTGATGATGCACAGCCCGCCAAGATGCTCTTTGGTCTCGACGTACGGACCGTCAGTCACGGAGACCTCGCCGTTCCTCAGGCGCAGGACCGTCGCGGTGCTAGGCGGATGCAGACCATCGGAGAAGACCCACACCCCGGCTTGCTTCATCTCCGTATTCACAGCGGTGACCTCGCCCATGATGCGGTCGAGATTGACAGCCGGTGGGGGCGGACCGTCAGGCTGATGGATGCTGAGCAGGTAAGTGGTCATCGCGTGCTCCTTTTTGGGCAGTGGGCCGGCCAGGCCGGCGTTCACACACTAAACGAACAGGCTCGCCACAGATCGACAGGGCCCGCGAGGCCCACCTCAGACCGTTCCGACGATGGTCTGTCGGCTCGCCAGCGCCCCAAGCCTGAGTTTCGGAGCCCGGCCCGCTTTTGACGCGACATCGCACGTGGGGCATGAGCGGTACAGATTTTGGAGAGATGGTGAGGATGAGCCTCTTAACCAAACTCAGTACACATGGTGGTCATATGCGAACAATGATGGCGGTTTCACTGGCGGCGACCTTGATGGCGTCGCCCCTCCTCGCGGCCGACGACGAACCGGCAAAGCGTCTGGACGAGGCGGCAGCCGTGTTCTCGGAGATCATGACGGCGCCTGACAAGGGCATTCCGGAAGACCTTCTGGCTGGCGCTCACTGCATCGTGATCGTGCCCGCTCTCAAGACCGGCGCATTCATTGTGGGCGGAAAGTACGGCAAGGGCTATCTGTCCTGTCGCAAGGACCATGCAGGATGGTCAGCACCAGCCACCGTTCGCATCGAAGGCGGCAGCGTCGGCTTCCAGATCGGCGGATCGACAACCGACCTGATCATGCTGGTGATGAGCGAGCGCGGCGCGGACAAGCTGCTCGAGAGCAAGTTCACGGTTGGCGGAGAAGCATCCGTCGCGGCGGGTCCGGTGGGCCGCACGGTGACGGCGCAGACCGACGCGCAGATGCATGCGGACATCCTCTCGTGGTCGCGGTCGCAGGGCTTGTTTGCGGGTGTGGCCCTCGAGGGCGCGACGCTGCGTGAAGACCTGGACGACAATGCGACGCTCTACGGCAAGCGCCTGGAGAACCGCCAAATCGTCGACAGCGACGTGAGCGCGCCCAAGTCGGCCGCTCGCTTGTTGCAGCTGCTGAATCGCTACTCCTTCAAGGAGCGCACGAACTAAGCGGTTTCAGTTCTGAGCAGTGGAGTTGTGAGTCGGCTGCGCCTCACAACTCAACACTCTCCCGTGAAAGGCTGAGCTCGAAACTTTTTTCAGGCGTCGATCGTTTTCTGTACTGCGGGGCCGCAAGCCCGCGGTCCGCGACGAGCGATTCTGCTCGAGAAGGAGTCAGCCATGACACGAGCGTTGATCATGTCGCTGCTGGCCCTGGTCGCCAGCGGCTCTCTTTGGGCCCAATCTCAGAGCTCGACCCCGACCCTGAAATCAGACTACTCGCCAAACCCGACGGTGAAGATGCATGTGACGCTTCCTGACGGCCAGACGACCGACGTCAGCGCCCCCGAAAGCGGGCTGGCGATGGTGACCTTGAAGGACGGAACCAGCATGGGCATCCGTCCCACCATTCTGGATTCCAAGCCGTGGAATCGGGTGGTGCTGACGTTCTTCAAGACTGCGACTGCGACGAGTGCCGGTGAGGAACTGGCGTCGATCGAGGCCAAGACCGGCGGGCCCGCGGTGCAGGCGAAGATGTCAGCGGTGCTGAAGGTCGCCGTGACCAGTGTCACCGAACCCGGTCCCGCGCCGGTGACAACGACGCACTAATCTCAGCCAGAGCGCGGCCTGTCGGCGTTCCGTGCGACGGGCCGCGCATCTGCGGTTGCCTATCTGTGCGGTGCCTCGGCTCAAACGCCACCTCGCCGAAGCAACCTGCACGCCTACTCCGTGTGTCCGGCTGTACGCCCGCGTTCAGTCGGCCCGAAGGCCGGCCACGATCACCTGTGACGCGCCCGCGAACAGCAAGCCAATTGGCACCAACATGATCAGAAGCAGGGCGACCATGCCACAAGTGGTCATCGGGTGCACGCGCGGCAGGGTTCGCCGATCATGCATCGCGAGCGCGACGCCGAACGGAATCAGATACACGAAGGCGACCACCACGACATTATGAGCACGGCCACCGCGACGCTGGCCCAGCCCAGCGGGCGATGCCAGCGCAGCCGCCGTGTTTCCGCCAAATAGCTCTGTGCTGGCAGCATCAGGTGCCAGGCCGTCATGACGATGCCGTGAACCACGAGGAGCAGCGGCAGCGGCGAGTCGAGGAACGCCGGCCTGAGAAAGAACGTTGGCGCGAACCCGATGAGCACACCCGCCAGCATGACACCCGATCCAACCGTGAAGAACATGGTCCAGTCCTCGTGATAGGGAACAGCAGAGGCGGTCAGGCGATCGCCTTCGGGATGTTGTCCGCGGCGAGCCCGGGGCCATCGACCCTGGCGTACTCGGACCGAAGGCGACCGGCGGCGTCGCGGTAATCAGGGCGGTCGAGCATGCGACGCACCTGATGTGCGAGACGCGGTGTCGCGGCATCCTGGAACACAGCAACCGTGCGCACCGACCAACGCCTGGACTGCGTGAGCGCTGGCGCATCGTGCTGAGCCTCGCCCGTGTCGGCGCCGGCGCACAGGCCGCCGATGTCACTCAGCATCGGCCTTCGCGGAATCTGACGCAGTCGGCTCACGCCACTCTCCGGTCAACCACTGCACAATCTTGGCGTCCGCCGCATCGAGCAGCTTCGTCCGGCACGACTCGAGGTCGTCGGCTTCGACACGAACCGTGAACGGCCCGCAAAACTCGCCGCGCCAGCCAGTCGCCGTGCGCGCATAGTCCGCTCGTTTCGACACCACGTTGTAGATGAACAGCAGCGCCATCGACACCCTCCTGAAGGCCGACGACGATTACATCGTCGACGTGCGTTGTCAACGCTTGTGGAGGTCTGTGGACGATGGTAGCGTCGTCGCGGCGATGCGGATGCGGCCCGCATCATCAGCCGGCGGTAC
>JBEBGB010000560.1:0-3688 GCA_040081675.1 Vicinamibacterales bacterium | reverse complement strand
GCGGCTCCAGGCATCGCAGAATGGAGCCGCAGGTTACTGGGGAGACTGTCACCCATCAGGGGTGACTAAAGTGTGACCAATCAGGGGTGACTGTACCGCCCGCCCTTCTAACAGAGGTTTGCTGCTGACACTTCGGTCTGCATTCCGGGTCCGCGTGGCTCGGCTTGCACCTCACCACGCGGTGCGAGCACTTTGCTCGTGCAGCAGAAACCCGAGTCGTTAGAGAGCCGGGACACGTCTTCGCGAGCGACCCTTTCGTAGGTCAAGGCTAGATGAACCGTCTCCAACGCCTGTGGCGCCGGGTCGTGGAAAGCATGACTGAACGCCGAGAGCGCCATGGCTTGCACCTCTCGATGTACATCGAGGCGGCGCCCCTCGATACCAAGGATCTCTGGCCCAAGCTAGAGGCCGCGTTGGACCTCATCGCGCAACACTCGCCAGTTTGGCTTCGTCGGATGCAACGCGTGAATAACACTATCCACGTCCGACGCATTCCTGGAACGCGCGCCATGCTCGTCGAGAATACCTTTACGCTGCTTGACCCGTACCTCCTGGCGGACTTTCTTCCTGCCCAGATCGCCTCATCAATCGTCCACGAAGCAACGCACGCTCTAGTCCGACATCGCGGTCTTGCATACGACGCTGCAAGTCCTGCTCGTGAGGAAAGGGCATGCAGGCGCGCCGAGGTACGGTTCGGCCGCCGCCTGCTAGCTGCAAACGTCAATGGGGCTCGCACCGTCCTTGAACGTGCCGAAGGAGCACTCAGCCTCCCCGATGCGGACGTCGGCGTCGTTGTGGACTATGGCGAGCTTCGCGCTATCGCATTGGTCACTCGCATTCAGGACATTCCCGGTCCGCTGTGGTTCAAGCGTCTCGTAGCCCGACGCAACGGAGTCTTGGACACCCCGCAAGGGCGGGCCGCGTTTGGTAGGTAGACCACGCCGTCCGGCACCACGGTCGGCTCTCTAACAAAGGTTTGGACCTGACGCGGTAGGCTTGTACGCTGCCCGGCCGCTCGGCTTGCACCTCGCGGCCCGGCGGAAGCATGTTGCTCGCGCAGGTCAAACCCAAGTCGTTAGGTGGCGTTTAACCCTCTAGCGACCGACCGTCTTCTTGCTCCGCGGGCCACGTTTCCGTGGAGAAGCCATCGATCGCGGGGCCTTCTTCTTTACCACGAGGCTGACGTCGCGGTCCACCAAGTGAAGCAGGGCCAGCATCTGGCCCACCGACTTCTTCTGGTTCGTCGGATCCAGGAGTCGGTAGAGCTGACTCGCTGACGTTCCAAGCAGGCGCGAAACCTGGCGCTTGCCCAGGCCGCTCTCCTCGAGACCTCGCTGCGCTTCGAGCGTCAGAGAATGCAGCAACAGTTCCTGGAGGTACTCCGGGTCCTGTGCGAACTCCCTGACCTCGTCGAGGTGGACCGTATCCTCCGCGCCGGACTGCAGGCGGTACGTGAACGCCTCTCGGCCCAGCTCTGGATCCGGAAATGCCGTCTCGATCGGGTCATCCGCTGACGGGGCCACCCTCAGCTTCGCGTAGGGGAACGCATACTCTCCGTTGCCCGCCCGGATCACGAACACCTTCTTCCGGGCATCTGCCTTCACTTCGCCGATCTTCATAGCAGTCCCTCCGCTTGTAGCTCCCGGATCGTCTCGAGGACTTTCCGGGAGGCTTCACCCTTCATCGCCACGTCGTTCTCGAGATCCCATTTCACCACGAGCGCGCCGTCCCGATAGACATGAACGTGGTAAGGAGAGTGATCGCCTTTCCACGTCACGAAGACGAGTCCGCCGCGACGGATCTTACCCATTGGATATGTTACCACTCACGGTAACACTTATCAACCCGCCACCTAACAGAGGTTTGCTGCTGCCACTTCGGTCAGCGTACGTGACCCGCGCCGCTCGGCTTGCACCTCGCGGTGCGGTGCGTCCATGTTGCTCGTGCAGCAGAAACCCGAGTCGTTATGCAGCGAAGTAGAGGGCCTCTCCCGTCACCTGACCCAACCGGTTCAACCTCAGAGATCTCGTAGGGGGCCAAGATGATCATCCTCGTTGTGACTGCCGGTGTTGTTGGCGTCCTCGGCTACCTCGCGGCCAGCTTCTCGGTCGCAAACGCTGGCCTTCCCTCGTTCGTCTCCTCTATCGCAGGCATTTCTTGCGCGGGCGTTGTGCTGGCCTACTTGCCGGTGGTGGGCGCCCGAAAGGTTGCTGATGAGGTCGAAAAGCTCCTATCCAGCGCCTCTCTTGATGATGCTCGCCTTGCAGAGATGAGGCAGAAGGTATCCAACGCCTATCCGCCTGACGCCCTGAGCGGTGTTCTCCAGCTAGTGTGCGGAGTTCTTGCGGCGTTCTTCGGCATTGCAAATGTGAACGGCCAATCTGGCTTCATGGGCGTGTTGATACTGGCCGGTGCTGTGGTCGGCTTCTTCGCCTCGTGGCTGGGAGTGAGTTTCTCCGTTGAGGATCGTACGAAGACGCATAGGGAGAGGGCTGAGGCCATGCTTAAGGCCCACTTCGAGTCTCTCAAGTCTCAAAGGAGTCCCGCGGAGAATGATGCCGAGCGAGTGGCGAATAGGGCACTGGAAAGGTTTGGCTGGGCTTGGCGCCTTCACTCCCGCGGGTATCCGGGAGGGACGGAGGCGTTTCTCCTAGAGTATCTCGACCAATCGGTAGAGGATGCAGCAAGAGAACTCAACGTATCTGGTGCTGCCCTCATCTGGGCCCAAGACAAGTTTGCCACAAAGGCGAAGGCGTTTCTCGACAATCCGAGTTAGCTTGACCCAGGAGGCATCCGTTGCCATCAATACGTGTTGGAACCGGAGCTGATCTCAATCCCGGCGGTGGTGCGCGCGCGGCGGGACCCGCGGGACGGGCACCGGCGGGGATGCAGCCGACCAACGTGCAGCTCGTGTCGAAGTTAAGGCGGCTGGCCACCGCAAGCCGCCACGTTGAGCGGGCCGCGGGGCACCGCGCTGCATAACAGTGTGTTGCAGCAGGCGTGGCGGTCTTGAAGGCGGCTACGCCGCCGTCTTATGATACAGCCACGCTGCTGAACACAAGGCGTTAGACAGCGTTTGTTATGCTATCGGTCACGACATCCAGTGATTTTTGGCGCGAGTGGCATCGCGAGTTCGATCACAACGACGGCTCCCTTCCTGAGCTGCGCCTTGTGCATGTCGCGAACGATCATCTCCAGGTCCTCTGGTCTCGGCTGACTCGAGGGTCGTCTGCGCCACCGGCCGGTCAGCTTTGGCGCTCAGACCTAGAGCGAGAGCTCCAAGCGGACGAGTTGCCAGAGGCGGGCGCGCTCGTCGCAGCCGGTTCCGTCGACTTCTTCCACGTCGTATTCAAGGAGGTCCTCGTCGCCGGCGGCTCACTGCGCGAGATCGGTGTCTTCTTCGCGCCGGGAGAGGTGGCGCTCGACTATCAGCCGGGTCCTACCTGGGACGAAGCGGCTTTCGTTCGATTGCTGGGACTCCTTAGCGAGCTTCGCGCTTTGGCGCCCGAAGCCACCGTTACGACCGAGGCGGGCGTCGTCGATGAGTACCGGTCTGCCTTCGAACGAGCCTTCGCCGCGTTCGAGGCGCGAATGAGCGGTAACCCTGATGGGTGACACTTAGTCACCCCTGATGGGTGACAGTCTGTGGGTAAGCTGCAGAGGGATTGAGAGAGTTCTCCTAGCGTTG
>JBEBGB010000083.1:0-13667 GCA_040081675.1 Vicinamibacterales bacterium | reverse complement strand
CTTGCCGATCGAGAACACGAACTTGTCCGGGCCGTTGTCGACGAGCACGCGCTCGAACACTTCGTCGAGATCGAACGACTCGCCAGGCACATGCTGGAAGTGCCACGCCAGCTTGCCGTCGTCCACGTTCAGCGCGACCGTCGACGCCGAGTACAAGCCCTGGTCGAACACCGACGTGCCTCGACTGGCAGGCATCCACGGCTTGGCTTGCGCAATGCCCCAGTACGTCAGGTTCAAATCGGGATCGTAGCTGCCCGCGATCCACGTCTCGCCACCCTGACGGAAGTTGTCGCCCAATTTGCCCCACGTGTCGCCGCCGGGTTCACCGTTGTGCGCGATCGTGTTGAACTTCCAGAGCTGCTGCCCGGTGTTCACGTCGTAGGCGCTGATGAAGCAACGGTCCGGGCCGTACCTGGAGCAACCCTGCAGTCCTTGAATGACCTTGCCCTTGGCCACGATGGGACCGCTGGTGTTCGAGTAGCCCTTGGCGCGATCAGCAATGGTCGTCTCCCAGACCTTCCTGCCGTTAACCGCGCTCAGCGCCACGATGCGCGCGTCGGTGGTGGCTGCAATGATCTTGTCCGCGTAGATCGCGATGTTGCGCATCGAACCGAAGCCGATGTTCTCGAGCGGACCGACCTCGTTCTCCCAAATCAACTCGCCCGTCTTCGCGTCGAGCGCCTGGATCACGTTGCCGTTGTTCCAGAGATACATGATGCCGTTGTGCACGAGGGGCATCGGCTGGTTCGCACCGCCTTCGTTCATGTTCCAGACCCACGCAAGGCGCAGGTCCTTCACGTTCGCAGCGGTCACTTCGTTGAGCGGGCTGTAGCTTGTGCCTTGATAGACGCGACGCGCCATGAGCCAGTCGCCTGCAGGGGGGCTCTTCAGCATCTCGTCCGTCACGGGAACGTAGTTCTTCACGTCGCCGGCCACCGTGATTCCGCGCGGCGTGCGCACGGGCCCGCCGCGTCCTCGACCACCGCCACCGCCGTCGCCATCGTCTCCGCCGCCTGCCCCACGTCCGGCGCCCTGGCCCCGACCACCGCCAGCACCTGCAGCAGCACCAGCAGCCGCCTGCTGCGCCGCCGGAGGACGCTGACCGGTTGCGATGGTGCCAATGGCAACGGCCGTCGCTGGCGCGAACGCCGTCGCCCCCGCTACCGCGCTGTTCTGCTGCAGCACGTAGGCGACGATGCTTGCGTATTGATCGGCGCTGAGCGAGGGTCCGCCGGGCGGCATCGTCGACGACATGTAGTCGAAGAGATCTTTCGTGGTGCGCGTGCGCCACGTGCTGAGGAAATCGCCGCCAGCGAGCTGCGGCGCTTCGTTACGACCACCAAGGTCGGCCACGTGGCAGCTGGCACAGTTCGCCTGATACGCCGCACGGCCAGCGGTGGCCTGCACGGCGGTGTAGATCGGTGCGCCTGACAGCTGCTGTCCGGCGACAAGCGCGATGGCCGATCCGGCGATTGCCGCGATCAGCACTCCGAAATAGCGTGTCTTCCACGGCGTCATCGACCCTTCTCCTGCGGCATCAGCCATCCCCAGAGGTTGCCGTCCGGTGCCTTCTCGCTATGAAGCTGCACGTAGTAGCGGCTCGCCGAGAGTTCCTGCACTTGCGCCGCAGTGAGATCGAATTGTCCAGTAAGCGTTCCGCTCGTGCCGCCGCTCACCTTCAAGTCGAGCAGCGCTTCGCCACGGATGCCGGGCTTGGGGCTCTTGAAGATCTTCGCAGTCGTTGCCGCGCTGGCCAGGCCCTCGTAGGTGCCAGCAATGGACAACCTGGTGCCTGTCAGCGTCGCCGTCACCGTGCCCGTACCAACCACGTTCACGTTGAACGCAGCAACCGGAACAGGCGACAGCCGGGTTTTGAAAGACCTCGCGGCCTGTGCCTGGACAGCAGGCGCGAGAGCCAGAATGCCTGCCATGAGCAGGCCTGCAATCCCTCGAATCATGTGGACGTCCTTGGGTCCGGCGACGCCGGACGCCTGATTAAACTAGCGAGGCCCTGCCTCGGAAAAAGAGCGGGTTGTGATTCTACCGCTCTACGCGGGCGCCTGCTAGGATGGGCATGTGAAGAAACCAAATTCCCGGCCCTTGCTCGGCACGTTCGCACTGGTTGGACTGCTGGGTGCGTGGGGCTGCTCCCAGAAGACCACGGAGCCGGCTGACTGCTGCGGCACTGAGACCGCCGCGGCAAACGAGGCCACGGCGACGCTGGCGTTGCTCAAGGAGCCAATCGACGTTCCGGGGTTCACTGTCACCGATCTGGAGGGCAAGACAGTGTCCTTCGCCGATTTGAGGGGCAAGGTCGTTCTCGTGAACTTCTGGGCGACCTGGTGTCCGCCGTGTCGCGCGGAGATTCCCGATCTCGTCGCGTTGCAGGACAAGTATCGGGACAAGCTCGTGGTCCTCGGCATCTCCGAGGACGAAGACGCCACACCGCAAGAGGTGAAGGCGTTCGGCGTCGAGCACAAGGTGAACTACCCCATCGTCATGAAGACGCCCGAGCTCGCAAAGATCTTCAAGGGCGTCTCGGCGCTCCCGACGACGTTCGTCATCGATCCGGAGGGCAAGATCCGGCAGCGGCATGTTGGCATGCTGCGCGCGCAGACAACCGAACTCGAGACCCAGTATTTGTCGGGCATGCTGAAGAACGTGAAGATCGACCTGGTCGAGGACGAAACGAAGGCGCTGCTGGCGAACGCAGCGCAGGCGAAGGAAATTCCCGGCGTCGACCTCACCAAGATGACGCCCGCTCAGCGGACCGAGGCCATCAAGGCGATGAACTCGGAGAACTGCACCTGCGGGTGCGAGCTGACGCTCGCGGCCTGCCGCATCAACGATCCGTCATGCAGCGTCAGCCTGCCAATCGCGCAGAAGCTGGCAGAGCGGATCGCCAAAGGCGAGAAGATCACGCCCGCCTCAACGCACTAACGCTGACGGCGAAACGAAAAGCTGTAACACGGAGTTCACGGAAAAAAGAAACAGAGGTCACGGTTCTCTAAAGGGAGAACCTGAAGAAGGTCTGTGGCCTCTGTTCGTGTCCGTGCCCTCCGTGGTAGTGCCTTTGTTCTTTGTGCTTTTCGGTTGCTTCCTTCATGAGCGTTCCTCCGGCACTCAGCCGAACAACTTCCAGAACATGCGGCCGCCGTAGACGTCATACACGGGACCCGAGAAGCATGCGTGCTTCAAGACTGGTGCGACGACGTCGGAGGACCACGACGCGAGGGGGAAGTGTCCTGCGACGTCACCGGCGGCGATGTCGCGAAGGAATTGTCGGGCGTCGGCCAGATCGAGTTCGTGAAAGGCGCGGCCAAACCGATCGCGGCACGCTTCGTCGGCGGCCTTCATGCCCGCCCTGAACAACTCTCGCTGCCCGTGGACGCCTGCGTCCACCTCCCCGCCCAAGTGCGCGTCGACGAACGCCGCGAGGCCGCTGCTGACACCGTCGGCCGTCAGTCGGTCGGCGGGACAGAGCGCGTTCACCATCGCCTCGACGAACGCGGCATCTGTCGCGGTGAGGCTCTTGTAGCCGGCTGCGGGGCCGGGCATCCTGGCCGCATTCGTTGCGGCCGGTGACACCGCGGCAACCACCGGCGCGAACGGCAGGGCGCCTGCGATGGCCAGCGTACCGCCGATGAATCGTCTTCGCGAGACGCTCGCGGAAGTCTCAGCGCGCATCACGCCCTCCCGGTATCAGCCGGTTCCCGCGTGTCGGCCCGCGCCACGAGGGAGAGCCCCTTGTTGGCCTTGAACAGGGCGTAGAGCGCATCGTAGGCGACATAGCTCGCATCGAGGCGTTCCTGATCGCTCGTCTTGTGCAGGATCATCCCGTCGGAGAACGCCAGGAACCCCACGCCAATCTGCCCGTCTCGATCGGTGATCGGCGGACGATAGCCTTCGAGCACGAACTTCACGCCTTTCTCGACCACCTCCGCCATGTGCAGCAGCGCGGGGTCGGTGAGCTTGTACTCCTTGAGCAACTTGGTGAACGTGGTGCCGTTCTCGTCATGCGGACCGAGTTTCGTGCCGGGAATGGCGATCGGAATAGCGTCCGTCGGACGCTTGTCGATCTGATCGCGCTGTACGAACAGGAACTCCGCCTTCGGATCGATGAAGCGCCTGATCAGCCACGGCGATGCCACGCGGTCGAAGTGTACGTTGGCAGTCGTCACCCATTTCATATGCGCAGTCTCCTCGCAGTTTGCGCCCGCACGCTGGCGCTCCGGCTTACTCTCGGGCATCGTGCCCGCCACGACCGCTGCAGTATACGAGCAGGCGAGGTGCAAGAACATGGCGATTCGAACGGCAACGCGAGACACCTCGCCAGGGCGTTTCACCGGTCGCAGCACCCTCTCGAATCGAGATCGTTGCGCGAGCGACAGCACTACATCAGGAGCGACCACGGATCCTGGATGAAATCGCGGAACGCCGCCAGGAACTCGGCACCCGTTGCACCGTCGAGCGCGCGGTGATCGGCGGCGAGGGTGCAGGTCATCATCCAGCCGACTGCCACCGCACGACTGCGAACCACAGGTCTCTCTTCAATCGCGCCAAGACCGAGAATGCAGGTCTGTGGAGGATTGATGATCGGGTAGAGGCTGGTCACGCCGAACATCCCGAGGTTCGAAACCGTGCACGTGCCGCCGTTGTACTGCTCGGGTTTGAGCGTGCCAAGTCGCCCGCGCTCGGCGAGTGCGCGAATCTCGTCGTTGAGCGCGACGACCGATTTCTGCTCGGCAGCGCGAACAACCGGTGCGATGAGCCCCGACGATGTGTTGACCGCAACGGCAAGGTCGACGGTGTTGTAGATCCGCACGGCCCCGTCGGCCCACATGGCGTTGGCTGCTGGCACCTTGCGCAACGCCAGCGCGGCGGCGCGAAGCGTGAACGCCGTGAACGACAGTTTGTCCGCTCGCTGTCCGTTGATCTCGGTGCGGGCGCGGGCCACGTCGTCCATGGCGCACTCGATGCGCAGATAGAAATGGGGAATCTGCTGCTTGGACTGCGTCAGCCTGTTCCCCGTCACTCGTCGCATCGTCGAGAGCGGCGTGAGCGTGTACCGCGTCGGGTCGTCGGCTGGCAGCACGAACGACTGTGCGGACGCGGGCTGCTCGGCGCGAGCGGGCGCCAACGCTGGCGCAGCCGCAACGGGAGCTGTGCCACCGAGTCGAGCGTCCACATCGGCGCGAGTAATACGGCCACCGGGTCCGGTACCGCGGATGGTGCCAAGCGCAAGGCCCGCAGCGGCGGCCATGCGCCGTGCCAGCGGCGATGCCAACACACGCTCCTCATCCTGCCACGCGGATGCGGACCCGGGCACGGGTACCGGCACCGGATCGCGGCCGATCGGTACGGAGGGTGATGCAGGAGTCGTGGGCTCGGCTGACGCTGCGTATGTGTCAACCGCTGCCGCACGCTCCACTCCAGAGGACCCGTTCGTACCAGAAACAGCCGCAGTGCCATCGTCGAGCAGAGCCAGAACGGCGTTCACCGGAACCCGCTCTGTGCCTGCGGCGATCTCGATGGTGGCAAGGACGCCGTCGGCGGGCGCTTCGATCTCGACGCTCGTCTTGTCGGTCTCGACCTCCGCGATGATCTCGCCGCGGTTCACCCGCTCGCCTTCCTGCTTGAGCCACACGCTGAGTCGAGCGTGCGTAATCGACTCGCCGAGTTGCGGCAGCCTGACCTCAATTGACATGGCGTCCCCTTGGCGAGAGACGCATCATCACGCACAGACGCGCGGCTGCATCGACGATGGCATCGGTGTCGATGCCGTGAAGCTTGTACAGATCGGGAATGTCTCCGGACTGCCCGAATCGATCGACGCCGAGGCTGATGATGCGGTGGCCGTGCACCGACCCGAGCCAGGCCAGAGTCGAGGGATGGCCATCGAGCACCGTGACGAGCCCGGCCCTGGGGCTCAGTGGCGCCAGCAACGACGCGACATGCGACCCGTCAGAATCGACTCGACCAGTACGAAGACTCTTGCTCCAGCCTCGTTCGAGGCGGCCCGGAGAGGTCACGACGAGCAGTCCGGCACCCGGAACGTCCTCCGCAATCTGACGATGCGCCTCAATGGCTTCGGGCAGAACCGCCCCACTTGCCACGATGGCCAATTCGGCCCCTTCAGCCGGGTGCTCGAGCCAATATCCCCCGTCGATGACATCGCGACGAAGCGCGTTCGTGAACCGACGCTCGGGCTGGGGAATGGGACGCGTTGACAACCGCAAGTACACGGAGCTGCCATCCTCGCGCTGCATGTGCTCCAGGCTCCACCGGAGGATCTCCGTCAGATCGTCGGCAAACGCGGGCTCGTAGCACACCAGGTTGGGTTGACCCATGCCGATGAGCGTCGTGTAGATCGACTGATGCGCACCGCCCTCTGGCGCGAGCGAGATGCCCGACGGTGTGCCGGCGAGGATGAAGCGCGCATCCTGGTAACAGGCGTAGTTCAGCGCGTCCAGGCCACGGGCCACAAAGGGATCGTAGACCGTGCCGATTGGCAGCAACCTGGCACCGAAGAGCGAATGCGAGAGCCCCAGCGCTGCCAGCATGATGAACAGATTGTTCTCGGCGATGCCCAGTTCGATGTGCTGTCCCTTGGGCGACAGCATCCACTGCTGGGGCGAGGCGACCTGCGAGACCATCGGTCGCGTCTCCGGTTCGTGGCGCGAGAAGATGCCGCGACGATTCACCCATGGCCCGAGGTTGGTCGATGTCGTGACATCGGGCGCCGTCGTCACGATGTGCTCGGCGAGATCCGGATGCTGCCGCGCGATGCCGGCCAACACGCGGCCGAACGCTTCTTGCGTGGAGACGCGCTCACCTCGAGGAATCTCGAAGTCAGCGGGGATGAAGACCTGCGGCGCATCGAACCGTCGCTCGCCGCCCTGCGCGAAGGGGACGCTGCGGATAAAGGTCTCGAGCGCCTCCGCGCGGTCCTCGAGACCGGCAAACTTCTCCCACTCGTCACCGTCCCGGATGCCGAGCTGCTCTTTCAGCAAGGCAATCTGGTCGGCCGTCATCATGCCGGCGTGATTGTCCTTGTGACCGGCAAAAGGCAACCGCATGCCTTTGATCGTGTAGGCAATGAAACACGTCGGCATGTCATCGGTCACGCCGTGAAACGCCTGCGTCAGCGTCTCGAGGTCGTGACCGCCGAGATCGGTCATCACGCCGTGCAGCGCAGCGTCGTCGAGCGACGCCAGCAGTTCTTCGACGCCAGGCTGCCCACCAATGTCCTCCATCACCTGCGTTCGCCACGCTCCGCCCCCCTGGAACGAGAGCGCCGAATAGAGCGTGTTGGACGACTCGTCGATCCATGCTTTCAGCGCGTCTCCCCCGCGCTTGCGGAAGGTCTCGAGCATGCGTCGGCCATACTTCAGCGTGACGACGCGCCAGCCCATGTCCTGGAAGATCTTGTCGAGGCGTTGAAACAGCCGGTCCGAGACGACGGCGTCCAGACTCTGCCGGTTGTAGTCGATGATCCACCAGACGTTTCGAATGTCGTGCTTCCACCCTTCGAGCAGTGCCTCGAACACGTTCCCTTCGTCGAGCTCCGCGTCGCCGACGATGGCCACCATGCGTCCGCGACGCTCGGCGGGCACCATCGACTTGAGGTGCACGTAGTCCTGCACCAGTGAGGCAAAACTGGTCATGGCCACGCCGAGACCCACAGATCCTGTTGAGAAATCGACGTCGTCAATGTCCTTCGTGCGCGAGGGGTAGGACTGCGCTCCGCCCAGCGCGCGAAAGTTGCGCATCTTCTCGACCGACTGCCTGCCGAACAAATACTGAATCGCGTGGAAGATAGGGCTCGCATGTGGCTTCACCGCGACGCGGTCGCGAGGCGTGAGGACGTCCATGTAGAGCGCGGTCATGATGCTTGCAACCGACGCCGAGGAGGCCTGGTGGCCGCCCACCTTGAGGTAGTCGCGCTTGGGACGAATGTGGTTCGCGTGGTGAATCATCCACACGGCCAGCCACAGAATCTTGCTCTCGAGCGCCCGCAAGTGCTCCAGCCGGGTCGCCGCAGCCGGGTCCTCGGTTGACGCAACCGCGGTCGCCGTCGCTGCCTTCTGAATGGGTTTCCGCGCCACGCCTGTCTCCTTCGGTCGCCGATGGTAACAAAGCGATGGGTGCCGCCGATTGCGATTCAGGCATCGAACAGGCCTCATCGAGCAATAAAATTGCGCATTCGTCGAACACGGCGCATCGGAAACCCGATCGACGCCCAAAAACGCCCTCTTTCGAATGACTGCCATGCCGCACACCACGGACCCGAAACTCGATGACATCGACTTCGCCGTGCTCCGCAACCTGCAGGAGCACGCGCGCATCTCCAACGTCGATCTCGCCGACCGGATCGGTCTCTCACCCGCACCGTGCTTACGGAGGGTGCAGTCGCTCGAACGGACCGGTGTCATCAGAAAATACGTCGCGCTGCTGAACCCGAACGCGGTGGCCCGAGATGTGACCGTGTTCGTGCAGATCTCCCTCGACTTGCAGGTGGGCGGCCGTCTCGAAACCTTCGAGCGGCAGATTATGAAGCGGCAGGAAGTGCTCGAGTGCTATTTGATGACGGGCGACTCCGACTATCTCCTCAGAGTGGTCGTGCCCGACGTTGCCGCGTACGAGCGGTTCCTGCACGAAGCACTCACGCGCATCGACGGGGTGGTGGGCATCAAGTCGAGCTTCGCGCTGCGCGAGGTGAAGTACTCGACCGCGCTACCGCTCCCGGAGAAGAGCGCTCCGCCACCACGTCCTCCGCAGGACGATGTGCGTCGACGCCTGGCGAGTTCCGATATGGCGGCAAGTCGCGTGTCACGGCTGCCGAACAAGCGGACGCTCGGCCGCAAGTAGAGCAGCGCGACGTCACACGAGCCACATGTCGCGCCAGGCCACCCCAGCCTCGAACGACGAGCGAGACTGGGTCTCGCCCGCGTTCAGCGTCGTTCGAGTTCGGCCAGCGTGGCGCGCGCGTCCGGGAACTGCGGGTTCAGTTCGAGCGCGCGGCGCACATGCACGAGTGCCTCGGTGCGCCTCCCTGACGCGGCCAGGGCAAGGGCCAGATTGTGGTGGGCGTCGGGATAGGCTTCGCGGATCGACAGGGCCCGTTGCAGCCGTTCAATGGCACGCGCGTAGTCGCCGCGAGCGCCGTCGATCGTGGCCAGATTGTTCAGCGCGTCGGCGGCCCCGGCGTTGATCGCCAGCACGCGCTCGAATTCGCGCACCGCCTGCGCCTGGCGACCGACGGCCCTGAGCGCATTGCCGAAATTGAAGTGCACGCGCTCGTCGTCCGGGCGAGCGCGCGCCGCAATCTCGAGGTGCGGCACCGCTTCCGAGGCCCTACCCGCGGCGACCAGGGCCGTGCCCAGGTTGTTGCGCGCCTCGGGTGAATCGGGCGACAGACGCACCGCGTGCGAGAAGGCTTCGACAGCGGCGTCGATGCGACCCATCGCAAGGTACCGAGTACCGAGCCGGTCGCGCAGGGAGGCGTCGCCGGGCGCCCGCCGTACGGCGTCTTCGGCCGCCCTGATTCGCGATTCTCCTCGCCGCCGCTCGTAATCGCCGACCAGGACACCCAGGTCGCCGCGCGTGCGCGGCACCACCTGCAACCAGACGTCGCCCATCTCATCGGAAGAGCGAGGCCCGTAGACGACGCGCTGAGGTGTGGTTCCGTGGCGCGGCTGGTGTGCGGCCGAGTTGTCGTAGGTGATCCGCATCGACAGCCGCGTGCCGCGTGGCAGCGCGACGGGTGACACGTAGCGGTAGAACTCCTGCCAGTGAAAGTCCCAGTTCCCGATCTCGAGCAGCGATTGTGTCTGTCCCGATGGCAGTGTCGCAACCGACTCGATCCGGCGAGCCAGATAGTGCGCGTGCGGATAGATGCTGAGCGCGTCCACATCGATCGGCAGCGTGTAGGTGTCCTCTACTGCGTAATCCGTCGCGCCCGCCGGGATGTCGATCGTCGTTGACGTCAGCTTCACCATGAACGGGACGATCGTCGGGGCGGTGGCGCTCGAGTACAGGCCGATGCGCGGCTGCAGTTCCACCGGAGTGTCTGCCGGCAGCAGGTGCAGCTGCACCACGAGGTCGGTGCCGGGCTGCAGCCGCCAGGCTGTGTCAGCGGGTTCGAGTTCCGGCGTGCGCCCGGGCGTCCAACCGATGAAATGTCCATCCGGGCTGTGGAACTCATCTGCGAACATGCCCTCGTAGCCGGGCTCCGGATCCGCGGCATCGAGTCTGCGAGATTCGCCGCTGGCATCGACACCGATCACGGCGTGATGAATCGCCCGCGGATTCCCTGGCAGAAACTCGACGCCTCGTACGAACACCTCGTGATCGATCGCAACCGGGAAGACGAAGTTACGAAAGCGATCGGTGTCTCCCGATCCGAGCGTGTAGGCCGACGGCAGCGTGATGACCAGATCCGGCACCCCCAGCGTCCAACCGTCCGCAGGCGCTGCTGGAGGCGCTGGTTCGGCCGCCGTGTCACCTCGAGGCGCACCGAGGTCTACCCACGTGCGAATCAACTCGATCTGCCCAGCGCCGAGCACACGGGCGTTGCGGAACGGGTGAACGCCGGCGGCGGGCAGCCACGGGGGCATCTCGCGCGATTCGACTGCGCGCAGGATCTCCGCCGCATGCGCGCGCACATCATCGTAGGAGAGGAGGCTGAATGGAGCGATGCGGCCAGGCCGATGACAGCTGACGCAGTTCGCGTGGATGATGGGGGCGATGTCCTGCGCGAACGTGGGTGCTGGTGACGTTCGACATGCGGCCACAACCAGCGCGGCCACGGTGACGGTCATTGTCCAGGCTCGGGCAGGCATGGGTGCAGAGTGCGGGCGCGACGGCACCTCGGCGTTCACGACGAGCCTGAAACCTGAGACATGGCCGGTTTCAGACTCGTGAGTGAACGACGGGGACGAACGTCTCGTCTCGGAATTCGTCGGCTAGAACACGTACTTGATCTGGAACCGGACCAGGCGACCACTCAGGATGGTGCTCGGGTAGCCCTGAGTCGTGCCGTACACGGTCTTCAGCGTCAACACCGCGTTGTTATTGGTGATGTTGAACACGTCGACCTGCGGTGTCAGCTTCACTTTGCCCACAGCGACGGACTTCGAGAACGCCAGATCGAGTTGGGTCACGCGGGGCATCATGTTGGAGCCCGGCTCGTCCAGGAACACCGACACGTTCGACTGCACGAGCGCCGGCAGCTGCGTACGCGTGACGTTGTAGGTGTAGAGCCGCATGTGATTGTCCGGGCTCTGGGCCAGCAGCGGTGCCGGCGGATTCGAGGTGTTGAACCCGTCGGCGCTCTGGAACACACCGCTGAAGCGGATGTCCCACGGCAGCGGGTATGCCCACGTCAGCTTTGCCGTCTTGGCCAGCGGAATCTTGTACTGCGTCTGGTCGCAGAAGCGCAGCTGGTTCGGGTCGGCCACCTCGCACGTGTTCGCGACGCTGCGTCCAATCGACACGCCGCCGGCGACCGTCATGCCGTTGGGGCCACGCGCATTCGCCGTCAAGTCGACGCCGTTGTAGTGCCGCCAATTCGAGGACGAGGTCGTGTCGAGGTCGTTGACCAGGCCAAGGTAGGCGCGCTGCAGGTTGTAGATGGGAAGCGTCTGACCGTTCCCGCGAGGGTCGGGAATGGTCACAAGATCGTACGCCGTCAACGGCACCGCAAGACTCTTCGTGTAGGCCAGGTTCCTGTACTCACGTCGGAAGTAGTTGGCTGACACGGACAGTCGGCTCAGCAGCTGATGCTGCACGCCAACGTTGTAGAGAATCTGGTACGGGCGCTTCAGATCCGGATCGGGATTGATGTTGCGGCGGACACCGAGCGTGGCGTTGTTCGCCGCGCCGAGTTCGTTGTCCTGGGCGATGTCGTCGGCGTTCAGATCGGTCCAGGTGACCACGTCGCTGCCGACCTGGAGCGGGTTGTACTTGGCCGCGAAGCCCGTCGCCTCCTGCTGCATGTACTTCCCGACGCTGCCCTTGATCGCAGTCTTGCCGTTGCCGAACGCGTCGTACGCGGCACCAACCCGCGGCGCAAAGTTCTTCCAATTCGGCAGATCCTCTATGGCCGCGAAACTGCGGGCAGGCACGAACCGTCCTGCCGGTGCGGTCTGTGCCGGCACCGACCCGCGAATCGCCTCGAAGCGCAGACCAGGATTGAGGGTCAGACGCTTGAGCGTCCATGAGTCTTGCAGGAACACGCCGACCAGGTAATCCAGATTCGAGCGCGCGCTCGTAATCGGGAAGTTGTAGCGCGACACCGAGTTCGGCACACCGTTCGAATATCGCTGCACCATGTCGCCGTTCGCGTCGCGCCAGCTGTTGATCCAGCCGCGCCCCCACTGCACGCCGAAGCGAAGCGCATGCGAACCGGTGATATACGACGAGGCACCGTACAGATTGTAGAAGGGGAACTTGTCCTCGAAGTCCTGCAGTGCAGCCACGCTTCGGCGTCCGGTCACGATGTCCAGGTGCGAGATCGACCCGTAGGGCGGCAGCTGACTGGCGTCCTTCACTTCGGGCCGGTAGTGCAGGGTGTAGTCGTAGAAGTTCTCGGAGAAGCCCGCTTCCACGAGCAGCTTGCTCGTGACGGTGGAAGTCCACTTCGCCTGCGTGTTGAAAGAGGCCGGCGTGCGCTGCACCACCGTGGCTTCTGGCGCGACCGTGCCGAGCTCGATGTCGCGGTGCCCGCGGAACTTCGGCATGTAGTCGTACATCGCCGTGATCTTGTTCTTCTGGTTCAACTGCATCGTCGCGCGATTGGTCCACGCGCGCACGTCGTTGTCGTCGATCACCTGGTTGCCAACGGCGTCAACCGCGTTCGGCGCGAAGTTGTTGTAGCCCCAGAAGCGGGCTGACGAGAACCACCACAGCTTGTCCTGCTTGATGGGAAAGCCCAGGCTGGCGTTGTAATCCCACGTCTTGTCGATCTTGGCGGGCGTGGTCACTCCCTGGCTCCGCTGCGTCGCATCGACGTTCTGCGCCTGGAAGTTCGTGTTCGTAAAGAGCGCGACGCCGTCCGACTTGATCGAGTTGCCGCCCTCTTTTGGAATCATGTTGATCGTGACGCCGCCGCTCGAGAATTCTGCGTTGGCGCCGCTGACCTGGTACACGTACTCCTGATACGCGCCGTCGTTGTGATAGGTCGCGGGCACCGAGCCCGAGTTGAGGCTCGACGAGATGTTCATCCCGTCGACGAGCATGGCCATGTCGCCGCCAATCGAGCCGGCGCTGATGACCGTGCTTTGTTGCATCGCGGTGGAGCCGCCCACGTCGAACCGACCCATGCTGACGCCGGGCAGCGTCGCGCCGATCGTCTGATAGTTACGGCCCGTTGGCAGCGCATCCAGCACCGCTCGCGAGAGCACCTCGCGCTGCTGTGTGGTCTGCACGTCGACGATCGGGGCGGCCCCGGAGACCGTAATGCTCTCCTCGAGTCCTCCCACCTTCAGATCGGCATTCACGGACGCCGTGAAGTTCGACGTCAGCTCGATCCCTTCCCGCCTGACAGTGGTGAACCCTTCAAGGGAAAAGGTCACGCCGTAGACGCCAGGACGAAGGTCGACGACCTTGTACTGGCCGGACGCGTCGGTCACGACGCTCCGCGTCCTCTCGATCAGGGCAGGGCT